>JBEAVX010000879.1:0-2824 GCA_041160755.1 Pseudomonadota bacterium | reverse complement strand
CCGCCGCTCCTGCCCCCTCCTCTCTCTGCTCCTCCGCGCCTAGCGCAACCTTCCTTCGCTGCCGACCTCTTGACTTGGCGCAGAACCAGTTAAACAGGTGTTCAGGTTCAGCAGGCGCTCGGAGGTCAGATGTCAGGCAGAGGCCCAGAGGAGATCGTCATCTTGGGCGCGCGGGAGCACAACCTCAAAGGGGTTGACCTGCGCGTTCCTCGGGACAGCCTCGTGGTCTTCACGGGGCTGTCAGGGTCGGGCAAGTCCAGCCTCGCCTTCGACACGGTGTACCAAGAGGGCCAGCGGCGGTTCATGGAGTCGCTCTCCGCGTATGCGCGGCAGTTCTTGGGCAAGATGGAGAAGCCCAAGGTCGACCACGTCGAGGGCCTCTCGCCGACGATCTCCATCGACCAGAAGACGGTCAACCGCAACCCCCGCTCCACGGTGGGCACGGTCACCGAGCTGCTCGACTACCTGCGCCTGCTCCTCTCGCGCCTCGGCGTCGCCCACTGCCCGGTCTGCGACACCGCGATCACCGCGCTCTCACCGGGGCAGATCGCCGAGCGGATGTTGGGCCAGCGCCCCGGCGCCCGGCTCACGGTGCTCGCCCCCATCGTGCGCGACCGCAAAGGCGAATACCGCAAGGAGCTTGACGACCTCCGCCGCCAAGGCTGGCTGCGCGTGCGCATCGACGGCACGATCTACCGCCTCGACGAAGACCTCCCCGCCCTGGCCCGCTACGAGAAGCACACCCTGGAGATCGTCCTCGACCGCGCCCGGGCCGTGCCCGAGGACCGCCCCCGGGTGAGCGAGGCCGTCGAGCGGTCCTTGGCCCTCTGCGGGGGCGTCGTCAGCGCGCTCATCGAGGCCGAGGGGGAGCCCGAGGTCCACGCCACCTGGTCCAGCTCTCGGGCCTGCGCCAAGCACCCCGACATCTCGATCCCCGAGCTTGAACCCCGCCTGTTCAGCTTCAACGCCCCCCAAGGCGCCTGCCCCACCTGCGGCGGCCTGGGCGAGCTCGTCGACTTCGACCCCGACCGCCTCGTCAACCCGGCCTTGCCCCTCAAGGACGCCTTCTTGGTGTTCAACGAGGAGGGCCGGGTGCCCTTCTCTTGGGTCGGCCAAGACGTGATCCTGGCTCTGGCCGCGCATCTCGGCGCGCCCGTCGACAAGCCCTGGCGTGACCAGACCGAGGCCGTGCAGCGGGCCATTCTGCTCGGCGAGGGTGTGAGCTTTGAGTACGCCTACACCCTTGAGCGCGGCGCCCGCCAAGACCAGCGCACCCGCACCTGGGCCGGGCTCCTCGACAACATCAAGCACGTCTACCACTTCACCAAGTTCCCCAGCTTCGAGCGTTTTCGGCGGCATCGGCCCTGCCCGGACTGCCACGGCAAACGCCTCAACCCCGTGGCCTTGGCCGTGCGGTTCCGGGGCTACAACATCGCCGAGCTCACGAGCCTCACCATCCGCGAGGGCCTCCAGCTCTTCGACGGGATGCGGCTCAACGGCGCCGAGCGGCAGATCGGCCAAGAGGTGCTGCGGGAGATCGCCGCGCGCCTGAAGTTTTTGGACGAGGTAGGGCTCAGCTACCTGAGCCTGTCGCGGTCGTCGGCCACGCTCTCCGGCGGGGAGGCCCAGCGCATTCGCCTCGCGGCCCAGGTCGGCTCGGGGCTCCAAGGCGTGACCTATGTGCTCGATGAGCCCTCCATCGGCCTGCACCCCCGGGACAACCAGCGGCTCCTGCGCTCGCTCTTGCGCCTGCGTGACGTGGGCAACTCCGTGCTCGTCGTGGAGCACGACCGGGAGACGATGGAGGCCGCCGACTGGGTGGTCGATGTCGGGCCCGGCGCCGGGGTCGAGGGCGGCACGCTCATCCATTCGGGGCCGCCGGAGACGCTGCTCACGGCCCAGGGGCACACCGCGGCGTTCTTGCGCGGCGACGAGCGCATCGCCCTGCCCGAGGCGCGGCGGCCCGGCAACGGCCAGAAGCTCACCGTCGTCAACGCCCGGGCGAACAACCTCCAGAACGTCACCGTGTCGATTCCGCTGGGGGCCTTCGTCGCCGTCACCGGCGTGAGCGGCTCGGGCAAGTCGAGCCTCGTCGTGCAGGTCCTGGAGCGCGCCCTGGCCCGGCTGGTGAACGGCGCCGAGACGCCCGACCCTGGCCCCCACGACCGCATCGACGGCGTGGAGCACCTCGACAAGATCATCGTCATCGATCAGTCGCCCATCGGGCGCACGCCGCGCTCCAACCCGGCCACCTACACCAGCGCCTTCGACGAGATCCGCAACCTCTTCACCGCCCTCCCCGAGTCCAAGGCCCGCGGCTGGAAGCCCGGCCGCTTCTCGTTCAACGTGCCCGGCGGACGGTGTGAGGAGTGTGAAGGCGCCGGGGTCAAGACCATCGAGATGCAGTTCTTGGCCGACGTCGAGGTCGAGTGTGAGGCCTGCGGCGGGCGCCGGTTCAACAACGAGACCTTGGAGGTCCGTTACCGAGGCCGGAACATCGCCGATGTGTTGGCGATGCCGCTCGCCGAGGCCGCCGAGTTCTTCCAGCATCACCGCCGCCTCAAGCGCATCTTGGACACCTTGGTGAGCGTCGGCCTGGGCTACGTCTCTCTGGGCCAGCCCTCGACGACGCTCTCCGGGGGCGAGGCCCAGCGGGTGAAGCTGGCGACGGAGCTGCACCGCCCGGCGACGGGGCGCACCCTGTACATCCTCGACGAGCCCACGACGGGGCTGCACTTCTTTGATGTGCGGCGCCTGCTCGACGCGCTCCAGCGGCTTGTGGATGTGGGCAACTCGGTCTTGGTCATTGAGCACGATCTCGACG
>JBEAVX010000262.1:0-4307 GCA_041160755.1 Pseudomonadota bacterium | reverse complement strand
CTCAAGGTCCCGCGCCAACGCGACGAGCTCATCATCCGTCAGCATGTCGATCCTTCCTTCACACCTTAAAGTAACGCGCCTGCGGGTGGTGGAAGACGAGCGCCGCCGTGGACTGCTCGGGGTGGAGCTGCTCGTCCTCGTCCATCTTGAGGCCGATGCGGTCGGCGCCCAGAAGCTCCAGGAGGTGCCGCTGGTCGGCCATCTCGGGGCAGGCGGGGTAACCGTAGGCGTACCGTTTGCCCCGGTATTGGGCCTTGAGCAGATCCTTCACGTCGCGGGCGTCGTCGCCGGAGATGCCCAGCTCGCTGCGCATCTGGCGGTGGACGAGCTCGGCGAGGGCTTCAGCGGTCTCGACGCCCAAGCCGTGCAGGGTGAGGTAGTCGCGGTATTGGTTGAGCTCAAACCAGCGGCGGGCCTCTTCGCTCGCGTGCTGGCCGATGGTCACCGCCATCAGGCCCAGCACGTCGCCGTCCTCACGCACGTAGTCCGAGAGGCAGCGGCCGCCGCCGGGCTGGCGCGGGAAACGTAGGCGCACGCCGGAGTCGTTCAGCACGATGGTGTCGCCGTCGCGGTGGCAGCGGAAGTGGCCGTAGACGGCCTGGGGGCGGAAGATGTCCTCGTTCTCAACGCGGCGGATCATGTCGAGCAGGATCGGCCGCACGACGACGCGGAGCTGCTCGGCGTGCTCTTCAGAGCTCATGCCCTTCTTGAGGTAGCCCCACTGGAACTTGAACAGCACGTCCTCGTTGAGCAAGGGCCACAAGGCGCGCAGGGGCACACGCTCTAGGAGCTTGGGGCCGTACTCGGGGGGCGTCGGCGGCGTGATCTCGGCGAGGGGCCCGGTCTCCAGCTCGTGGTCGGGCAAGGGGCGACCGGCGCGACCGCGCGGGGCCATCGTCGTGGGGGCGGCGGCCTCGGCGACGGGGCTCACCTCGACGGCCTGGGCCCAGCGGCTCGGCGCGCCTTCAGCCCGGGCGGCGGCGAGATCGTCCATGAAGCGCAGCCCGGCGAAGGCGTCGCGACCATAGGCCACGGCCTGGCCATAAGCCCGGGTGCAGTCGTCCTCGACGAAGCCCCGGGTGAGCGCCGCGCCGCCGAGCACCACGGGCACACGCACGCCGCGGCGACGCATGTCCTCCAGGTTCTCCTTCATGATCACCGTCGACTTCACGAGCAGGCCGCTCATGCCTACGGCGTCGGCCTTGTGCTCGTCTACGGCCTTGAGGATGTTCTCGATGGGCTGCTTGATGCCCAAGTTCACGACGTCGTAGCCGTTGTTGCTCAGGATGATGTCGACGAGGTTCTTGCCGATGTCGTGAACGTCGCCGCGCACCGTCGCCAGCACCATGCGGCCTTTGGACACGCCCTGAACCTTCTCCATGAACGGCTGGAGGTAGGCCACGGCGGCCTTCATCGTCTCGGCGGACTGCAGCACGAAGGGGAGCTGCATCTGGCCCGAGCCAAAGAGCTCGCCGACCACCCGCATGCCGTCCAACAGCACGTCGTTGATGATGTCCAGCGGTTTGCGGTGGAGCATCGCCGCCTGAAGATCGGCCTCGATGCCCGGGCGCTCGCCGTCGATGATGCGCTGCTTGAGGCGCTCCTCGGGGTTCATGTTCTGTTTGCGCGGCGCCTTCACCGCCTCGGCGTCGGCGAACAGGGCCAGCAGGCGCTGGAGCGGGTCGTAGCCCTCGCGGCGGCGGTCGAAGATGAGGTCTTCGGCCACCTGGCGCTGCTCCTCGGGGATCTTGTGCAAGGGCATGATCTTCGAGGCGTGCAGGATGGCGGCGGTGAGGCCACGCTGGCGGGCGTGGTACAGGAACACCGAGTTCAGCACATGCCGGGCGTGAGGGTTCACGCCGAAGCTCACGTTCGAGAGGCCAAGCAAGATGCCGCAGCGCGGGAACCGCTCGGCGATGCGCTCGATGCCCTCCAAGGTCCACAGCGCGAGCTTGCGGTCGTCTTCGTTGCCCGTGCAGATGGTGAAGGTGAGCGGGTCAAACAGCAGGTCGTGCTCGGGCACGCCGTACTTGCCGCAGGCGAGCTGGTGCAGGCGGGTGGCGACCTCCAGCTTCCGCTCGGGAGACTTCGCCATGCCCTCCTCGTCGATGGTCAAGGCGATCAAGGCGGCGTTGTGCTGCTTCGCCAAGGGGCAGAGCACGTCGATCTTGTGCTCGCCGTCCTCTAAGTTGATGGAGTTGATGATCGCTTTGCCGCCGACGAGCTTGAGCGCGGCCTCGACGACGGGGTTCTCCGTGGAGTCGATGACGATCGGCGCCGCCACGGAGCCCCGCAGGCGGCTGATGGCCTCGGTCATGTCGGCGACCTCGTCGCGACCGACGTAGGCCGTGCACACGTCGATGGCGTGGGCCCCGCCCTTCACCTCGCGCTTGGCGAGGCTCACGATGCCGTCCCAGTCGCCTTGGTCGAGGAGCTCCTTAAACTTGCGGGAGCCGTTGGCGTTGGTGCGCTCGCCGATGGTGAAGATGTCGGAGTCTTGGCGGAGGCTCACCGGGCTGTAGAGCGAGCTGACCGACGGCGTGAAGTCGGGGCGGCGCAGCTTGGGCTTGAGCGGGCGCACCCGGCGCACGACGGCGCGGATGTGGTCGGGGTTCGTGCCGCAGCAGCCGCCGACGACGTTCACGCCGTCCTCTTGCACAAAACGCATGTGCCAATCGGCGAGCTCTTCAGGGCGCAGCGGGTAATGCGTGCAGCCGTTGACGAGCTGGGGCAGCCCGGCGTTGGGCAGCACCGAGATTCGTTTGCGGCTGTGGCGGCCCAAGTACGCGACGTGACCGGCCATCTCCTGCGGGCCCGTGGCGCAGTTGAGCCCGATGATGTCGACCACATCGAGGCCGTCGAGCACGACGTTCGCCGCGCCGATCTCCGCGCCGATGAGCATCGTGCCCGTGGCCTCCATCGTCACCTGGGCCATCACCGGCAGGCGCACCCCGCGGCGCTTGAACACCTGGGCGATGGCCGAGAGCGCGGCCTTCGTCTGAAGGAGGTCTTGACAGGTCTCGACGAGGAGCACGTCGGGGACACCATCGAGGAGCCCCTCGACCTGCAGGACGTAGCCCGCCTCTAGCTCATCCCAGCCGATGTGCCCCAAGGACGGCAGCCGCGTGCCGGGGCCGATGCTGCCCGCGACGAAGCGCGGCTGGGCCTCGGTGCTCGACGCAAACGCCGCCTCCCGGGCGAGCTCGACGGCGATGCGGTTGATCTCCCGGGTGCGATCGGCGAGGCCAAACTCTCCGAGCACGAGCGGCGTGGCCCCGAAGGTGTTCGTCTCGACGATGTCGGCGCCGGCGTCAAAATAGGCCTGGTGAATGCCCCGGATGACGTCGGGCCGGGAGAGGTTCAGCACCTCCGAGCAGTTCTCCAGCTCCCAGTAGTCCGAGAGCGGGAGGTTCGCGTTCTGGAGCATGGTGCCCATCGCGCCGTCAAAGATGATGACACGGTCATCTAAGGCGTCGAGAAACTGGCTCATCGTGGCTCCAGGCGGCGGGTTCGGGGCGGAAATGTACCCTGTCCCGAACCCGAATGCAGGGCCTTCGGCGTTCCTCAGCCCGCGCGCATCGCGAGGCCCACCAGCGCCGCCATGGACCCGCCCCACAGCGCCAGGAGCACGACGAAGAGCTTGTGCTGCAGCGCCCAGGCCTCACCGACCTGCCCAGCCCCGGCCATCGTCGTGGTGCGCACGACGACGCCGAGGCCCAAGATGACGAAGGAGTAGGCCAGCAGGTAGACCTTGTCCATGAGCATGAGGTAGCCGACCTCGGGCAAGTCAGCGGAGAAGGTCATCTGCAGGGCGACGATGGTGAGCAGCGCCGTGATGCCGACGCCGACCCGGGCGTCCGCCATGCCCGGGGGCAACAGAAACATGAGCCCGGCGCAGAGGATCACGGCCAACACGGGCAACAAGAGCTTGATGGAGTAAGCGACCGGCGGGCGGGAGAGCGGCACGCGGAGCGTCGCGCGGGAGTAGCTCGCGCCGCTCTGGGCGCGGGGGTCACCGAAGGCCGTGGGGTACTTCCAGGGCGCCACGGTGAGGGTGATCTCGCCGATGCGGTAGCCCGGGAGCTGCACCGAGGGGCTCACCGTCGGCGACTGGGGATCGACCTCGTACACGACGGCGGTCTCGTCGTGCTGGGCGTCCTCCATGATCAGCTCCAGCACCTGCCGATCGAAGGGGTAGTTGAACAAGGGCATCTTCTTCGAGAAGGTGCCCTGCACCCGGAGCACCTGGTAGAGCGCGCCGTCGGGCAGCTCCTCGGGCTCCTCGTAGATCGGGGTGACCATGAGGC
>JBEAVX010000223.1:0-6508 GCA_041160755.1 Pseudomonadota bacterium | reverse complement strand
GTGGACGCCATCAAGGGCTCGATCTCGATGGTCCAGGCCCAGCCGGTGCCGATCATCCTGTTCCTCATCGCGAGCCAGTTTGTCGTCGGCTTGCTGAACCTCATCCCCTTCGTCGGCCTCGTGGGCCCCATCGTGCTGTTCACGCTCCAGAACATCGCGTACCTCCGCCTCAGCGGCTCCGCGGGCAAGATGGGCGACGACGGCCTCCTGCGCAACGCCGGGTTCTGATCCCCGCCTGCGCCCACGGCCCTCGTGTCAGCGGAGCCTCGGCTCCCTGGCGCGAGGGCTTCGTGCTTCAGTGAACACCCCTTGTTGGAGACTCGACGCATGGAGACGACCCTCACCCCGCTCACCGTGGGCGGCTGCCTCAGCGACGCCTTCAACCACGTCAGCAAGCAGTGGCGCGCCTGGATTGGCTCGGCGCTGGTCTACTTTGGCGGCATGTTTGGCCTGATCTTCGTGCTCGTCATGCCGGTCACCTTCGTCGCCGTCTTCGGCGCCGCGTTTGTCGGCGCGGCGAGCGGCGGCCAGCCAGACAGCGGGATGATGCTGCTGTTGCTCGCGCCGATGTTGCTCTTGGGCCTGGTGTTCTTCTTGGCGATGCTCTTCATCGCCGCCATCGCGTATCTGGGCATGGCGCGGCTGAGCTTGCTCGCCCTGCGCGGTGAGCCGACGACGTACTGGGAGGTCTTCCACTACGCCCGCGCCCCGGGCCAGGCCTTGTCGTTGTTCTTTTTGGTCATGCTGATCACGCTGCCGCTGTTCTGCCTGGGGGTCATCCCGGCGATCATCTTCGGCATCATGGCGCTGTTCGCCCCGTACCTCATGATCGACCGTGGGCTCAGCCCGATGGAGGCGATTCAGGGCTCGATCGAGCTGTTCCGCTCGTCGTGGGTCCCCCTGACGCTCCTGTGGCTCGCCCTCGTCGCGCTCAACCTCATCTTGAGCAACATCCCGATCATCGGCGCCTTCGCGATGATGCTCATTCAGCCAGCGGCCTTCGGCATCGCCTACCTCCAGCTCACCGGGCAGACGATCGGAGGCCTCGATGACGTGGGCCTGCCCCGCAAAGCGGCAGGCTGATTGTCCCAGACGGCCATGCGCGCCTTTGCCCTCGACGCCTACCCCGTGCCCCTGCCGCCGGGGCACCGCTTCCCGATGGAGAAGTACGCCCTCACCCTAGAGGCCTGCCTCCAGGAGCGGATCTTCGACGTGGATCGCCTCGCCCCGGCGCCGCTCGCGCCGGACGCGGTGCTGCTGCGGGCGCACACCCCGGCCTACGTGACGGCGGCGACGACGGGCGCGCTGACCGCCCCGGAGATCCGCCGCATCGGCTTCCCCTGGACCCCGGACCTCATCCGCCGCTGCCGGGCGTCGGTGGGCGGCACCTTGGCCGCCGCTGAGGCCGCCTTGGTGGACGGCGTCGCCGCGAACCTCGCCGGGGGCACCCACCACGCCTTCGCCGGAGAAGGCGAAGGGTTCTGCGTGTTCAACGATGTGGCCTGCGCGGCCTTGGAGCTCCTCGCCCGGGGCGTCGTGACGCGCGTGGCCGTCGTCGATCTCGACGTTCACCAAGGCAACGGCACGGCGGCGATCTTGGGCGGGCACCCGCAGGTGTTCACGCTCTCGCTGCACGGCGAGCGAAACTTCCCGTTCCGCAAGATGCCCTCAACCCTCGACGTGGGCTTGCCCGACGGCTGTGACGATGAGACCTACCTGAGCGCCTTGGACCGGGCCTTGCCGCCGGTGATGGCGTTTGACCCGCAGCTCGTGCTCTACATCGCCGGGGCCGACCCCCTGCGCGACGACCGCCTGGGCCGCCTGAACATGAGCCTGGAGGGCCTCGCCGAGCGGGACCGCCGGGTGATGACGGCCTGTCGGGATCTCGGCGCCAAGGTCGCGTTGAGCATGGGCGGCGGCTACGCCCGGCCGATCTTCCCCACCGTCGCCGCCCACGTCGGCACGTTCCGCGTGGCCCGAGAGGTGTTTGGGTGATCCGCGCCGTGCTCCTCGACGCCGCGGGCACCTTGATCTCCGTCGTGGAGCCCGTCGGGGTGACCTACGCCCGCCTCGCCGCGCCGTTCGGGGTCACCCGGCCGCCGGAGGAGATCGGGCGGCGGTTCAAGGCCGCGATGCGCGCTCCTTGGCCGGGGCCTCGGCAGCGGGGTGACGGTCGGCGGTTCTGGCGTTTTGTGGTGTCCGAGGCCACGGGATCGGCGGATCCAGCCCTGTTTGAGGCCGCCTACGCCCACTTCGCCAGCGCCGAGGCGTGGCGGGTGAACCCTGGCGTGCTGCAGGCGCTCACGACGCTTCGGGCCTCGGGGCTCAAGCTCGCCGTGCTCTCGAACTGGGACACCCGCCTGCCGGGCACCTTGGCGGCCTTGGGGCTCCGCTTGGCGGTAGACCGCGTGGTCTGCTCCGGGGCCTTGGGCGTTGAGAAGCCCCACCGCGCCGCGTTCTGGGTGACCTGCGGGCTCTTGGGCGTGGCGCCGCAGGAGGCGCTGCACGTCGGCGACGATCCCGACGCCGACGCCGCCGGGGCCGAGGCCGCCGGGCTCCACGTCGCGCTCTTGGGCCGCGAGCTTGGCGGCTTCGACGGCTTGCCCGGCCTCGTGGACACCCTCAACAGGGGGAGCCGCGCGACGGGGACGGCCTAGGGCCGGGCGTGCTTAGGCGGGGTCCACACGCTCGAAGCGGGCGACGAGCTCGACGTGGCCGGTCTGGGGGAAGAGGTCTACGCCGCAGAGGGCCGTCATGCGCCAGCCCCCGGCGGCGAGGAGCTGGCGGTCTCGGGCCAAGGACTCGGGGTTACACGCGACGTAGACCAAGGCCGCGCAGCGCTGCTTGGCGAGCCAGGCCGAGGCCTTGGGGTGCAGGCCCGCCCGGGGCGGATCGACGACGGCGAGGTCGTCGGGGCGCAAGGCGGGCAGCACATCCTCGACGGCCCCGGCGATGAAGGTGGCGGGGATGTTGTTGAGCGCGGCGTTCAGGCGGGCGTCTTGAACGGCTTCAGCGTTCAGCTCGACGCCGAGCACCTCACGCACCCGGCTCGCCAAGGTGAGCCCGATGGCGCCTGCGCCGCAGTACAGGTCCACGAGCCGGGCGTCACGCCGCGCCCCGGCCACGAGCCCCAGGGCCTCACCCACCCGCTCGTAGAGGGCGCGGGCGGCGGGGGTGTTCGTCTGGAAGAAGGCCGTGGGGCTCAGGCGGAAGGCCACCTCGCCGATGCGCTCGGTGAGCCACGGCTCGCCCTTGAGCGCGGCGCGGAGCTCCCCCACGGCGGCGTCGCCGGTGCGGGGGTTGACGTACCACGCGGCGACGACGTCCTCAGGCAGGCCATCGGCCCAGGCGCGAAGCTCGGCCTCGGCGGCGGCCTCTTGGCCCTCCGGCGGCGGCGAGGTGTAGATCGCGACAAGGCGCCCGCCGGCCCAGGACTCCCGCAGGACGAGGTGCCGCCAGAAGCCCTGCAAGGCCCGGGCGTCCCAGGGCGGCAAGGCCGAGCGCTCCAGCAGGCCCCGGGCGCTCGTGATCAGCGCGTTGAGGCCCTCGGTCACCAGCTCACAGCGCGGCGCGTCCACGACCTTGTCGAAGCGGCCCGGCGCGTGGAAGCCCAAGAAGCGGCCCTCGTCCGGGGCCCCGGCGGCGCGGTCGGCCTCGGAGACGTAGCGCCGGGCGCCGAAGCTCAGCTCGACCTTGTTGCGGTAGGCGTAGCCCTCGGGCTCCCCGGCGACGGCGGAGACGGCGACGCCGGAGAGGTCGCCCAAGAGCGCCTCGACCAGACGCTGCTTCGCCGCGCGCTGGGCGGTGAGCGGGATCTCTTGCAGGGAGCAGCCGCCGCACAAGGTGAACAGGGCGCAGCGGGGGGCCACGGCGTCGGGCGGCGCTTGCACCAAGGCCCCGCGCCGGGCGTGGATGACCCCGGCCTTCTTCTGGAACGGCTGGGCGATCACCACCGCGCCCGGCGGGGCGCCGCGCACGACGACGGGCTCGCCCTCGTGCTCGCCCCAGCCGAGGCTCCCCGGGCGCAGGGCGGTGATGTGGACGGCGAAGGGCTCGATGCGGCGGTGTCGGCGGCTCATCCAGCCCAGGTAACCCGCCGCGCGCTCGCGCCCTTCATTCGTCGTGAACCCCGCTCAGCGGGGCTTGCCGGTGACGTCGATGACGAGGATCATCGTGTCTTGGTTCTTCACCGCGCCGAACAGCGCCGAGTACGGCGTCATGCCGAACTGGCTGGCCTTGATCTTGATCGAGCCCTTCGCCGAGAAGTTCACCGCGTCGGCCTTCACCGACATCGGCAAGACGACGCTCTTGGTGACGCCGTGGATGGTGAGGTTGCCGGTGACGTTCACGAGATCGCCGCTCTGCTCACACTTCGTGGACTGGTAGCTGATGCTCGGGTGCTTCGCCGCGTCGAGCTGGGCGTCGCTGAGCATCGCGGACTTGATCTCGGCGCGCTCGGAGTCGCTGGGGAAGGTGTCGTAGCCGAGCTGCTCCCGGAGGCCCTTCTCGTCGACGGAGAGGCTAGAGACCGGCACGGTGATCTGCACCTTGCAGGCGGCGAGGTTGGCGGCGTCCCAGGTGACCGAGCCGTTCCAGCCGCTCGCCTTGACGACGTGGTCGTGGGCGGCGGCGGCGGCGATGGTGTTGGGGTCTTTGTAGACCTGGACGTAGAGCGTGCCGCCGAGGCCATAGAGGCGGGCGGCGGTGGCCGTGGCGTCTTGGGCCTGGGCGCTGGGGATGAGCAGCTCAGCGGGGCTCTGGCTGCAGGCGGCGAGGAGCGCGAGAAGACCGATCATGGGGGAACCTCCGGTGTGTGAAACTCCCCGAAGGATGCCACTCATCCCCAGGCGGTGCAAATGCCCTCACGACGGGATCAGACCTCGTCGTCAGCGTTGAGCCAAAGGTCGAGGGTGTAGGTGGTGCCGTCGCCGCGCGTGGCGCCCACCACGTCAAAACCGTATCGCTGAGCGCGTCTCAGCACGTCCACATGCAGCGGGCCGGGGCAGTCGATGACGTTGATGTGCTGGGGCGCGCCCATGTCGTCTACCTGAAGACGGATCTTGCAGCGGTAGCCGTCGAGGCCCTGATCGGCGAGCCAGGCGCGGCTCTTGGCGCGGAGCTTGGGCGGCGAGGGCCAGAGCGGGATGGCCATCGGCTCGGCCCGCACGAGCACGGCGCCCGCGGGGATCGGCGTGTGGCCCAGCACGGAGCTGCCCACGAAGATGAGCTCGACCTCGTAGCGCCCTGTCGCCGCGCGCCCGGCCAAGGTCGGCACGTTGAAGCGCCAGCGGCGCATGGTGTCGAGCGCCGTGTTGCGGAAGGCCACGGGGCAGCCCCGGGTGAAGACCTCCTTCACCTGGCCGAACTCGTCGATGAACGCCCCGGCCATACACGAGAACAGCTCGCCCGGGCGCCCGGCGAGGAACACCAGGGCGTCGACGTCGGGGATCGGCGCCGGGGTGTCGTAAGGCGTGACCTCGACGTGGAGGCTCGGCCCGGTGCGGGTGGGCGGCAAGAACGGCGCGCCTTGCAGGCGCTCGGGCATCCCCGGCGGCAGCCCCGGGCTCGACGCCGGATCTTGGGCGAGGCCCTCGCCGCCCCCCAAGAGGAGCGCGAGGGTGAGCGCGGCGGTGACACGAGAGAGGATGGGATGCAGGGCCATGATCCGTCAGTGTACAGGACGGCGGGGCGGCTGTGTGCGCGGCGCGCGCGACTCCTGTACTCTGCGGGGCATGAAGCTACGGCCTGAGCTTGTGCGCCTGCCTCGACCCGATGGGGGTCTACACCTCTACGATCCCCTTCTGGAGCAGGTCATCCACCTCGACGCCGCCGAGGCGACCTCGGTGGAGATCGGCGCCTTGCGCCCGGCCCTGCGCGCGCGGCTTCGCGGCGCCATGCTGGAGGAGGGCCCCGCCGCCGTGGCCCTGCGGGAGCGGATCGTCGCCGCGCGGCTGCGCACCGCGTATGACCTCGGCGCGCCGACCCGCCCGCGCGTGGAGGTGGACTGGTCCCTCGCCGAGACCTTGCCCGAGCCCGTAGACCCCGCGTGGCGCCGGGCCTTGTCGTGGCGGGCCTTGGCTGAAGATCACCGTGCCGGTCGCGCGCGCCTGCGCCTGCGCGGCTTCGCCCCGTCGATGGCGCTCCTCGACGCCGCCCTCGTGCTGCCCTACACCCGCTTAGAGACCGCCCTGGTCCACGCCGACCGCGCGCCGATCACCGGGGGCGCCTTGTGGGCGCTCCTCACCCACCCCGCCCTGCGGGTGTTGATCGGCGGGGTCTTGGGCCTGGCGCTGCCCGAGCGCGCGGTGATGAACGCCTGGCGTCTGGGCCCCGGCGACCACATGGGGCCACACCCCGACGGGCGGCGCTACAAGGCGACGTTCTCCTTGGGCCTGAGCCCGGACTGGCGGGCGGAGGACGGGGGCGCGATCACCTTTGGGACGCCGGGGCTCAGCGATGGACAGCCGAGCTTCACGGCCCAGGAGCGGTTTCTGCCCCAGCTCGGGGA
>JBEAVX010000183.1:0-8390 GCA_041160755.1 Pseudomonadota bacterium | reverse complement strand
TGGCTGTAGTCGTAGCTGTAGATGACGTACATCTCATTGTTTCGGGGCGGCACCAGCCACAGCTCGCCGTAGACCACGAAGGTCCAGGTGCGGAGCTGCACCGCGCGCTCGGCGTGCACGTCGATCTTCTGATAGTCGGCGAGCCGGGCGCTGTTGGGATCACCCAGGAGGGGATCGTAGGTGTCGGTGTCGCCGATGTAGAGCCCGCCGGTCGCGGGGGTGTAGGGCAGGCCCATGGCGTAGCGGTAGCGCACGCCGACGTTCCAGACCTCGTTCAGATCGTACGAGGCCACCCAGGAGACGGCGAAGGGCTGGTCGTAGTCGCTCGGCCAGCCGTCGCGTAGGGATCGCCCGACGGTGACGGAGAGCGCCGTGAAGAACTGCTCTTTGAGGCGATAGCGGCTCGTGAGCTCCACCCCCCAGGCCACGCCGTCCACGGCGTAGGGGCCCTGGCCGATGGGCTCGACGATGACGTCCTGGAGGCGTTTGCCCCAGCCCTCTACCCCAAGCTCCCAGCGCCCGGCGATGGCCGTCTCGACGCCTCCGGCGACCTGATCGGCGCGGCCCGCGGTGAGGGTTGGGTCGCCGGTGACCGGCGAGAGGTGGTCCAGCATCGGCGCCTGGGTGTAACGACCTGCGGCGAGCTTGAAGCGAAGGTCGTCCCGGGGGCTCACGGTGACGCTGAGGCGCGGATCGAGGCCGAGGCTGCGGGAGCCGGTGTCCCACTGGGCGCGCAGGCCGAGCTGGGCCCGGGTGATGCCCAGGGTGAGCCGAGGCTCGACCCAGACGCCCACGACGCCGCCCACGAGGCGCTCATCGACGACGAGGCCCCGGCCCAGCAAGGGCGCCTCACGCTGGATCTCGGGGACGGCCCGGTCGCTCTCGTTGCGCCGGGTGATAGCGCTCGCTTTGGCCTCGACCCCGGTGGCGAGGATGACCTTGTCGCCGAGCGCGCTGAGGCTGTCGTGGCGCAGCCAGGCGTAGCGGTCTTGGCGCAGGGCGGCCTGCCCGCCGAGGCTCGTGTCGAGGGTGTCTTGCACGACCGCGAGGGCGGTGTCGTGTCGCCCGCCCTCCGTGGTGAGCGCGTAGCGCGTCGAGAGCGCGTGGAACGCGCGGTCGGAGGTCAGCTCGGGGTTGGCCTCTTGCTCCAGCGGGTCGAGGATCGCCGCGTCCCCGGCGTAGCGCCCGTATTGATCCCCGGCGCCAAACGCCGTGACGCTGAGGTGGCGGTTCGGGGCGCCGAGGTCTTGGTCGTACCGGGCGAGGTAGTCCCAGAACACGGGCCAGACGGTGTACTGATCGGAGCTGTTCTCGCCGAGATCGGCGAAGCTGCGCCGGGCGGAGGCCGAGAGCGCGCCGGGCCCCAGGGGCGTGGTGATGTAGCCGCCGCCCATGATCGCGCTGAGATCGACCCCGCCGTGCAGGCGCGTGGTCTCGGGCTCGCGGCTCGTGGCCCAGACGACGGCGCCCGTGGCGTTGCCGTAGGGGGCGCCGAAGGTGGACGGGTAAAACGCCAGCTCGTCCACGAGCCGGGTGTGGAACACCGAGGCGTACTGCTGAAAGTGAAACAGGTACGGGATCTCGACGCCATCAAAGAAGAAGCGAGACTCCCCGGGCAAGGCCCCACGCACGGCGACGTCCCCGGCCTTGGGGGAGTACTCCGGGGTGACGGCGACGCCGGGCAAGCTCTGCAGCAGGCGCACCGGATCGCCGTAGGTGCCCGGGGTCTTCTCGATGCGCTCGCGGTCGAGCACCTGGCCGGAGACGTGGGGGAGCTGGCGGCGGGCCTCGACGACGACCTCCACGCCGGGGGGCGCGGCGATGAGGAAGAAGTCGACGGGCTCCGTCATGGGCAAGACGAGCGCGCGGTCTTCAGCGGTGAAGCCCGGGGCGAGGGCCTGCACCACGACCGGGCCGTCGGGCAGGCTCAGGGTGTAGCGGCCCTCGTCGTCACACTGGGCGAAGGTGTCGCCGGACTGCACGATGGCGCCGGGCACAGGATCCCCCGTGCCGCGCGCGCGCACCGCGCCGGTCAGCTCCCCCGCCCAGACGAGGCCCGAGGCGCTCATCAGGGCCCACGCCGTCACGACCGGGCTCAAAAGACCTCCAGCACGATGCGCTCACCGTCGAGGTCCGCGCGCACACAGCGGCCCTCGGCGAGCCACTGCAGCCGGAACGGCGCGCCGGGGTTGGGGGTGCAGGGCAGGAGCGTCCCGGCGATGTCGTCTTCAGTGGCCGGGGCCACGTCGATGAGGGTGATGCCCACGACGTCGTCGCTCAGGCGCACCGTGCCCGCGACGAGGCCCGGCCCCGCCTCGGCGTCCGCGGGGATGAGTCGCCCCTCGTGGCGCAGAAGCGGCGTGGTGACGCCGATCGCCGCGTCCGTCCACACCCAGAGGTTGCCCCCGGCGCCGTCGAGGCCCAAGGCGAGCTGGGGGTAGAGCCCAGGCCCCGTGGGGGTGCGGGAGATCAAGACGCCGTCGTCAAACTCCAGCTCCTCGGCGAGCACATCGACCACGCCGACGTCGAGCTCCAGCAGGCTGCCGAGCCCGCCGGCGCTCATCCAGCGCCAGGTGAGGTCCTCGACCCCGTCGCCGGTGAGGCTGAGGCGCGTGGCCTCGCCCTCGGGGACGCTGGTGGTGACGGAGTCCGCCAAAACATCGCGACGAGCGGCGAGATCGATGGCGTCGGAGAGATCCACCCCGGCGCGCGTGACGTCCGGCGAGGCGATCGGCGCCGAGCGCGCGGTCACCTCAGCGGCATAGACCCCGCCGCCTGGCGCCGTGACCGTGAGCCCGAGCAGCCCGCCCTCAGCGGGCACGGCCACGTCGTACCCTTCGCCCAGCGGCGCGCCGTCCAGCGTCCAGGTGAGCGCCGGCCGCTCGTCGTGGTAGAGCCCCTGCCCGCTCCACAACGCGGCGCTGGCGACGCCGTCCACGAGGCCAACAGCGGCGATCCGGAACGGCCCGAGCTCACGCCGGTTCACCGAGAAGGGCTCCTGGCAAGCGGCCAGTCCGAAGAGCAGTAAGAGCGCGCGCATCGGCTCCCTCTACCGCGCCGCGCCGCGCCGCGCACCCGCGCCGAACGATCACCGCTGAACACTCGCCGGACCCTTACAGAACCCTGCCAACCGCACATCGGGGAGGATCTTTGATCCCAATTTTGGCGAAATCGTACATTATAATGAAGTACGGCTCACATCACCAGTGGCCGCACCCCCAACCAGCCCGATTTCAGCTCATTTCGGCCCGATCTCTGCCTTCTAGGAGCCACCATGTCCAGCCGCCAGCCCGTCAAGCCCACCTCCAAGCTCCCCGCTTCGCTCCTCGGCTTGTCCCTTCTGGCGCTCTTGGCGGTGAAGTTGAGCCCCGTGAACGACGGAGGCGGCGTTGACAACCCCACGGACAGCGTGAGCGCCGCGCGCTCCCTCCCCGCGTCGCCGCTCTCGACGCCGCGCTTACGATCCCCGGCCACCGGGCTCGACCCGCAGCTCCCCTCCGCCGAGGCCTACTCCTCGCGGGAGCTGCTCGTCGTGCTCCAGGATCCCTCGCTGGCCGTCGCCGTGGCCTCGGACCACCAGACCACCCTTCGCCGCCGCGTCGGCCCCAGCGGCGTCGCGCCGATGGTCGTGCCCCAAGGCGTTGATCCCGACGCCCTCCGCGCCCAGCTCGCCGCCGACCCCCGGGTGCGCGCGGTGAGCCGCTCGGGCCTGATGCGCGGCGCGGGCGGCGGGGGCTCCAGCCACACCGCCACGGCGTCGGGCTCCGCGGTCCGCTACCAGTGGCACCTCGACGCCACGGAGCGTCCCTCCAGCTCCGGCGCGCTCTCGGGCACCGTCGTCGCCGTCATCGACTCCGGGGTCGCCTACGAGGACTACAGCGACGCCTCGGGCACCTACACCCAGGCCGCGAGCCTCGCGTCCACCACCATCGTCAGCCCCTACGACTTCGTCGATGACGACGATCACGCGAACGACGCCCACCAGCACGGCACCCACATCGCCACGACCATCGCCGGAGACGGCGCCATCGAGGGCGTGGCCCCAGGCGTCTCCTTGATGCCGATCCGGGTGCTGAACGCGGAGAACGCCGGCGAAGAGGCCGACCTCATCGACGCGATCTACTGGGCGGTCGACTCCGGCGCCGACGTGATCAACATGAGCCTCGTGTTCTCTGAGGGTTACTCCCCCGGCCTCGCGATGCGGGACGCCCTGGAGTACGCCGCGGACGCCGAGGTGGTCATGGTCGGCGCCGCGGGCAACGACGCCGGGCAGGTCGGGCTCTACCCCGCCGCGAGCCCCCTGGTCATCGGCGTGTCGGCCTCGACGCTCAAGAGCAAGAGCGGCAGCCTGACGCTGACCGACTACACCAACATCAGCCCGGCGATCGACCTCGTCGCCCCCGGCGGTGACTTAAGCAAAGACAAGAACAAGGACGGCTACCCCGACGGCATCCTCGCCGAGACCTTCACCAGCGGCGACCCCACGGACATGGGCCTGTGGTTCTACTCCGGCTCAAGCCAGGCCGCGGCCGTCGTGACCGGCGCCGTCGTGCACCTCCTCGACGCGGGCCTCTCCGACCCCGGCGAGATCAGCCGCGCCCTGCAGCTCAGCGCCGAGAAGGACTACGGCTCCAAGTCCTTCCGCGACGGCGGCGGCGCGGGCAACCTCAACATCGATGAGGCCCTCGACGTGGCCGATGACGCCTTGGACGGCTCGGAGGACCTCTCCGACCCCGGCTTCCACGTCTCCTTGTTGCCCTACCTCGTCGACTCCAAGAAGGATCACGTCCGCGCTGGGCTCCGCGTCACCGCCATCGACGACAACGGCGACCCCGTCGACCGCAGCGACTACGTCATCGTCGGCACCCGCACGACGACCTCGGGCACGGAGACCTTCCAGTGCACCCTGGACCGCGACGGCATCTGCGACGTCGAGGGCGACAACGAGCGCGCCAGCAGCAAGTCCGGCGACATCGCCTTGGCCTGGGGCTTCACCGTCGACGCCGTCGTGCACGAGGATGACGAGATCGCCTACCGCCCTGGCTCCGTGGTCTACGTCACCTCGGGGTTCGTCGTGCTCGTCGAGGCCATGAGCGGCGCGGGCGTGGTGAGCGACCACCTGCTCGCCGTGAGCTGGGAGGCCGGTCGGGACGCTGAGCTGGGCAAGCTCGAAGAGGCCTTCGCCGTGAGCCACCTCGGCGTGTCCCGGGCCACCTTGCCCGAGGCGGTGATGTTCAACACCAAGGCCGTGGCCGACATCGGCACCTGGGACACCGTAGACCTCGATCTCGACGGCACGGGGCTCATCACCGATCCCCTGGGCATCATCACCATCCCCCGCCTCACGCTGAACCTCAGCGGCTCGGGGCTGATCACCGATCCCCTCGGCATCGGCACCATCCGGCTGTTGGCCTTCTCGGGCTCGGGCCTGATCACCGACCCCCTCGGCATTCGGTTGCCGCAGATCTTCGCGCCCACTCTGGCGGGCGCTGGGCTCATCACCGATCCGCTCGGCTTCACCGGCTCCCCGGTGCGCCTGCAAGACGGCAGCCAGCTCAACACCTCCGAGCCCAGCCTGACCGGCTTCGCCTTGGGCAGCGCCTTGGACAACGGCGGCTGGATCATCGGCGGCGACGGCCACCTCGGCACCACGGCGCTCATGGCGAGCGGGGCCATCGGGCTCGGCGGCATGTCCTCGTCGCTCA
This sequence comes from Pseudomonadota bacterium, assembly GCA_041160755.1. GTDB lineage: Bacteria > Myxococcota_A > UBA796 > UBA796 > CAJQPC01 > JADKFE01. The sequence goes on along the minus strand of JBEAVX010000183.1, from coordinate 2,685 downwards.
CCTCCACCGAGGTCAGCTCCGAGGCGTTCTGAGCGGGGTCGCGAACCGCCGCGCGCTGGGATACACAGGCGCGTATGTCGCGTAAACAACGCTATTACCGCCTCACCGGCATGGTTGACTGCGCTGGGTGAGCGTCGAAGCTAGGCCCGGAGGTTCTGGGCCCCGCGACGGCCTCGCTCCCAGCGCAGGACGACCCGCGCCTCCTCGTCGGATACGACCTGTCCGACGACGCGGGGATCGTGCGCCTTGGGGACGGGCGCTGTTTGGTGCAGACGGTAGACTTCTTCACGCCGATCGTCGATGACCCCTACACCTTCGGGGCCATCGCCGCGACGAACTCGCTCTCCGACGTCTACGCCATGGGCGGTGAGCCGCTCACGGCGATGAACATCTTGTGCTGGCCGCACAAGCTCTTGCCCCCGGAGGCCCTCGCGGAGCTGCTCCGGGGCGGCGCCGACAAGGTGCGTGAGGCCGGGGCGATGCTCGTCGGCGGCCACTCCGTGCGCGACAAAGAGCTCAAGTTTGGGCTCTCGGTGACGGGCCTCGTGGACGAAGACAAGGTCTGGACGAACGCCGGGGCCAGGCCGGGCGACCGGCTCGTGCTCACGAAGGCCCTGGGCACGGGGATCATCGCCACGGCCGTGAAGCGTGAGATCTGCCCCGAGGACGCCGAGGACGCCGCCGAGGCCTCGATGTTGCTCCTGAACCGCGACGCCAAACGCGCGGCGGCCTTGGGCGTCGTCCACGGCTGCACCGACATCACCGGCTTCGGCCTGCTCGGCCACACCTGGGAGCTCGCCCGGGCCTCCAAGGCCCATGTGCGCCTCTACGGGGCCGCCCTGCCCTTGTTGCCCTCGGCGCTGGCCCTCGCCGAGCGTGGCGTGCGCACCGGCGGCGCCGCGAGCAACCGCGCGTATGTCGGCGAGGCCCTGCGCGCTGAAGGGGTCCACCCGGCCCTGCTGGACCTCGCCCTGGACCCGCAGACCAGCGGCGGCCTGCTGCTCTCTGTGCCGCCTGAGGAGGCCGCGCGCCTCGTGGCCCTGGGCGTCGGCCAACTCATCGGCGAGGTGCTGGAGGGCCCCGCCCAGGTCGAGCTGTTGCCCTGAGGCCGCTCAGGCGGGCTTGAGCGCGAGGTAGACGAGCGCCAAGGCGCCGATGCCCAAGGCCACGCCGACGCCCAAGAAGATCACGACGAGCAGGACCAGGCGCTTGTTGTTGGCGGGCGCGGGCTCGGCGACGGGCTCGGCCTTGGCCTTGGCCACCTTCGGCGCCTCTGGGGCGATGGGCGCGCGCTCGGCGGTGGGCGGCCGGGTGACCTGGGGAGGCCGAGGGGCCATCACCGTCGCCTCTTCAGTGGGCGGAGACAAGGTCGGCGACGAGGACAAGGCCGAGGCGTTGACCGGCGGGGACGCGGGGCTCGGCGGCAGGCTCCCCAACGCGGCGGCGCTGTACGCCCCGGACGGCGCCGGGGGGCGCGGTGAGGGCCAGGCGGCGCCGCTGGGCGGATTGTGCAGGGCGGCGCCGGAGTACGCGCCCGATGGCGCCGGGGGACGCGCGCTCGGCGAGGGGGCGAGCACCGTGGCGCCGTCGTCGGGCGGCGGGAGGGTGGTCGGCGGCGCGCTGGAGGGCTGCATCGAGCCGTCGGGCAAGGCCGGGGGAGCGATGTCGCGGCGCCGGAACAAGGGCTCGACGACGGCCTCACCCACCTGATCCAAGGTGAGGCGCCGCAGGGGGTAACGGTTGAAGAACTCCCGCACGAGGCGCCGCACGTCCGCCGAGGCCGGCCGCCGCGTCGCGTCATACCGCAGCATTCGGCCCATGAGATCGCGGAGCGCCCGGCGCGAGGCCGGGTCGGGCAGATCAGCGGGCTCCAAGGCCAAGAGCCGCTCTTGTAAGGTCGCGGCGTGCACCGCCGGGTTCACCGAGAGCTTGCCCATCGGGTGCCCGGCGAGGAGCTCATAAAACGTGGCGCCCAAGGCGTAGACGTCCACGGCCGGGGTGGCGTCGAAGCCGTCGAAGATCTCCGGCGCCATGTACATCGGCGAGCCCAGCATGAGCTGCTTCGTGGCGGCCTCGCGGGTGTCGAACTCACCCCGGGCGGCGCCAAAGTCGAGCACCTTCACCGCGCCAGACACCGAGAGGATGATGTTGGAGGGCTTGATGTCCCGGTGGACCACCCGCAGCGGGCGGGCCTCGCCGGGCGGGATCGAGTTGTAGGCGGCGTCTAAGGCCCCGGCGACCCGGGCGATGATCTCCAAGACCGCCGCCGTCGGCAGCGGGCCGGACTCACGCAGCACGCGGTCCAAGGTGAGCCCCTGGATGTGCTCCATCACGACCGCGAGCTGACCGCGCCAGGTCGTGAGCGCCTCGACCCGGACGATCGTGTCGTGGTTCAGGCGCGCGAGGAGCGACGCCTCGTCCCGGGCGCGGCGCAGCACCTCTTGATCTTCACCCCAGCTCGCCTTGAGCACCTTGAGCACGACGGTGCGCGAGATGGCCCCGTCGGAGAGCCGGGCCACATAGACCTGGCCAAAGGTGCCCTCTCCGAGGCGCTCTAAGAGATCTAGCTGATCGGGAAGACCGTTGTTGAACGCCGACATCGTTCAGTCTCGCCCCACGCTGGCCACATGCACGACGCGGCAACCCCCATGTTCGGGGGCGCGCGGGTGGGACATCGTTGGGGGG
>JBEAVX010000127.1:0-13829 GCA_041160755.1 Pseudomonadota bacterium | reverse complement strand
CCCCCCACACGCCCCGGAGCGTCGAGACCTCTCTTGGAGACCCCCCCCCACGATCTCGGCCCAGCGACCGCCGCGCTCAGCGCCTTGGCGACGGGGGCCCTCGACCCGCTCGTGACCCTGCTCAAGGCCTGGCGCTTCGTGGAGGAGCCCCGGCTCGTCGAGGCCGCCGCGCGGCGGCTGCGCGGTCGTGACGGCGCGCTCGTCTCGGCACAAACGCTCACCCGCCTTGGCCTCGGCGGGGCGCGCTGGCGGGAGGCCGAGGCCAGCTTTGAGCCGAGCCTCGCCGCCGACGCCGCCCTCGACGCCCAGGCCGCGCTGGCCTGGACCGCCTGGTTCGGCGCCGACTATTTCAGCGCCGAGCCTTACGACTACGCGCTGAATCACCTCATCCCCCGTGTTCAAGCGGTGTTTCAGGGGGTGCTCAGCGCCGCCGAGCTGCCGCCCAAGGTGCGCCGGGACACCCTGGTCGAGCTGGGAGAGGGCGCCTTCGCCACCCTGCTCACCGCCCGGGTCGAGGAGAGCCTGCCCGCCTGGCTCGACATCGCCACCCGCGCCCTGGAGCGGGGCCCCGGCGGCCCTCTGCGCTGCCTGAGCCGCGTGCTCAGCCCCCAAGAGCGGGCCTCGGCGGGCCTCTGCTTCGCGAGCCGCCGCCTCTGGGCGCCGACCTTGGCCGCGATCTGGCCCGACGACGCCCCCCGAGAGCGCGCGGCCAAGCTGAGCGCCTGGCTGCGGGACGACCCCGAGGCGCTGCCGAGGATCACCCACCTTCACCTCTTCGGCCGCCTCATCGAGCGGGCGGCCACGGCCGGGCCCGACGCCTTGGGAGACAACGAGCTGCGCGCGATCTGCCGCCAGAACGTCGCCCGCGCCCGCGCCCGGCTACGCGCCACCCTGGCCGCCCGCCCCAAGGCCGTGCTTCACGCGCTGCTGGACCTCGACGCGCTCCACGCCCGCACCCAAGACGCCGCCGGTCGCTTCGCCTACGCCTGGGTGAACCGTGAGCTGACCTTCGGCCTGTCCATGGGCCACGGCCCCCGGGTGACGACGCGCTGTGTGGCCCCGGAACCTCTGCCCGAGGGCGCCAACGACGCCGATCCCTCGATGCCCATCGACTCGGCGAAGGGCTGGATCTTGCTCGTGATCTTCCGAGGCCGCTTCGGACACCTCTGGCGCTGGGTGTACGACGGCACCACCGGCGACCGAGACTCGGTCTGGGGCGACCTGCTCAAGAAGGAGCTGCCGCCGTCGCTGTGGGAGCCCGGCCTGCTTCGCCCCCGCCTACGCCAGACGCTGCGATCGGAGCTGCCGGAGCTGCTCTGGGAGCTGGAGCCCACGCTCAACGCCTGGGCAGACCAAGACCTCTCCGACCCCCGGCGGGTGAAGGCGCGGGTGCTCCAGCTCTTTTTGGCCGCCGTCCCCACCGCGTCGGGTTGGCCCGCCCGAGGCTACCCGGACTCGGTCCGACACGTCGTTGAAGTCCGCCGCCAGATGCGGCGTTGGTCGCGCCATCTCGCGCCCGTCTTGCCGTCACCATGAAGGAGGTGATCCATTGCCAGAGAACGGAATCTCTGAGTTTGAGCTCAGCGCGTGGCTGCTCGGCGCGCTCGATCCAGATCGTGCCGAGGAGCTGTCCCAGGCCATCGCGCGCTCCCCGGCCCTCGCCGAGCGGGCGCGCGCGCGCCAGAGGGTCATGGAGCGCCTCTCGCCGCTTCGTGCCCGGCCGATGCCTATCCCCGGGAGCGACTGGCGCGGCCAGCTCGTGGCCCGGCGGGTTCACGCCGGGATCTTGGGGGAGGACGCCCTTCGGCCTGGAGACCGGGTAGAGCTGCGGGTGAGCGCCTTGACCGGCCCCGACCCCCGCGAGCTCGTCGCGATGACCCGAGACGCCGAGGGCCGCTGGGACGTGGTCTGGCCTGAGCACGCCGACGAGCGCACCCCCGTCGAGGCCCTGGAGCGTGACCCGGACGGCGCCCTCATCGTGAACCTCTCGGCCTCCCCCACCATCGGCACCCAGCGCTGGCTCTTGGTCTTCCCCGAGACCCCCTGGCCCGTGGACTGGAGCTTGCCCCGGGCGATCCGCTGGGATCAGCTCATGGCGCGCATCTCCACCGGCGCCGTGCCGCTGTTCACCTTTGAGCTGGAGGTGGGCGCGCCCTGAAGAGGATCGCCGTAACGCGGGACGGGCGGGCAGAGCGTTCACCCAATTGAACGCCTCCCCGGAGCCCGCGTGCCCCCTGTCCAAGACCTCACGATCTGGCTGAACACCTCGCGCCCGAGCCTGCTCCGCCGCCTCCGCCACCGGTTCCCCCGGGTGTGCGCCTCGGGGCTCGAAGACGCCGCGCAAGAGGCCGCGCTCACCACGGTGCGCCTGCATAAGACGCCAGGGTCATGCGTGCAGCGCGCCTGGGATCGTTCGGCGGAGGATCTGGAGCGCCTGGTGTTCACCTTCGCCTGGAGATCCCTCCGCGGGGAGCTGCGCCGGGGCGCCCGGCGGGGGCAGGTCCCGACCGAGGGCGGGTGGCGCCACCGCGACGCCGCCGCCCAGGTCGAGGCCCAAGACACCTTACGCCGGGCGCGCCGCCTCATCCCGGACGCGGCGCAGATCCACGCCCCACGCGCGGCGCCGGCGCTCACCGCCGCGCTGGAGGACCGCCTCACCACCGGAGACGACGATCTCGCCGTCGCGATCCGCCACGGCGTCCACCGGAGCGTGCTCTGCCGGGCGCGGCGGTGGATCTTGACCACCTTGGTCGGCGAACCCCGCGTCAGGCGGCTATAGTGCGCTGAGGTCAGGGCCCAGGAACCTACGATGCACCACGTCACGTCGCTCCTTCGCGCGGGATTTTTTCTCTGCGCCGCCCTCCCCTCTTCTGCGCTCGCCTGCAGCTTCATCGAGTACGACGATCACCTGATCGACGACACGAGCGCCGACGAGGTCGCGCCGGGCCTGCCCACCTTGGAGGAGCTCAGCGTCACCCGAGGCGTCGGCCCCACCCGGTCGGGCTTCGGCTCCCAGATGAGCAGTTCGTGTGACGATCTCGGCTGGATCACCCTGCGCCTGAGCGCTGAAGACGACGTCAGCGCCCCGGAGAACCTCGGCTTCGTCTTCGCCTTAGACACCGGCTCCTTGCCGTTCACCCTGCCGTCCGAGCCCGCGCGGCCCTTCGACGGGTCGATCACCTTCGTGTGGATCGACGAGGCCACCGACGACCAAGAGCCCATCGAGGCCACGGTCACGGTGAACACCATGGACGAGGCGGGCAACCTCAGCGCCGAGTCCTTGCTGCTCACGATCAGCGATGAGGGCAGCGAGGAGGGCGTGAAGGGCTGCTCGACCGGGTCGGGCGCGCCGGGCCTGGGCCTTGGGCTCTTGGGGCTCGTGGCGCTGGGTGTCGGTCGGCGTCAGGCCCGCCGCCAAGCCTGAGGCGAGGCGGCGGACACGCCGCGAGGGTCAGCGCTTCTTCTTGCCCTTCGCGGCGGCGGCGGCGGCCTCTTCAGCGGCCTTCGCGGCGGCGGCGGCGGCCTCCTCCGACGCCTTCACGGCCTCTTGGGCCTCGGTGATCACCTTGAGCTTGTTGAGGTTGGCCTCGAAGTCGGCGCCGACGGCGGCCTCGATCTTCTTGGCGAAGAGCTTGGAGATGCCCTTGAGCTGGCCGTCATCGGACCAGGTCACCTGCATCCCGCCCTCGGCGGGGCTGAACGTGATGCTGCCCTTGTTGGCGTCGCCACCCGGCTTCATCAGCCAGATGTCGTACTTGATGCCGCTGGTGGGGCTGACCTCGGTGAGCGTGAGCTTGCCCCAGCCCATCTCTTTGCCGTCCCACTCCATCGTGTGGCCGACCTGGCCGGGCTCGCCGGAGTAGGTCCAGACACACTCGGGGTCGTACTCGCTGTTCCAGACCGTCCAGTTGTTCCAGTTGTGGAGGTCGGCGACCTGGGCGAGCACGATCTCGGGCCGGGCGTTCACCTGGATGGAGCGATCGACGTGCCAGCTCTTGGAGGCGGCGGCGGCGGGGGTGGCGAAGAAGAAGGCCGGGGCGGTGAAGGCCAGGCCGACGAGCAGGCTGAAGGCGCGAAGGGTCATGGAGCTCTCTCTGTCAGGGGTGTTGGGTTAGAGGAAAAAAAGGTTATCGGCTCCCCTCCCCTGAATCAAGCGCCCACACAAAAGAGGCAGAATGACCGCCCGTCTTGACACGCTGCTCGTCCACGCTGGGGCCTTGGATCCGCGCCCCGAAGGCGCTGTCGTCACGCCGATCTTTCGCTCGGCGAACTACGAGGCCGGGGAAGAGGGGGCCGCCGATGAGGTCCGTTATGTGCGCTACAGCAACACGCCGAACCATCGGGTGCTCGGCGCGCGGCTGGCGGCGGCGGAGGGCGGCGAGGCGGGCCTGGTCACCGCGAGCGGCATGGCGGCGATCTCGGCGATCCTCTTAAGCGCGCTCTCCGCCGGGGATCACCTGCTCTGCCAGGCCGGCGTCTACGGCGGCACCACCTCGTTGATGATGCGGCACCTCCCCCGCTGGGGGATCGACGTCACCTTCGTCGACACCGACGCGCCGGAGACCTGGGCCGCCGCCCTGCGCCCGACGACGCGGCTGTTTTATGTGGAGTCGATCTCCAACCCGCTCCTGCGGGTGGGGGCCCTGGACGAGGTTGTCAGTTTCTGCCAAGCCCACGGCCTCACCTCGGTCATCGACAACACCTTCTTGAGCCCGGCCTTGTTCCGGCCCCTGCCGTTCGGGTTTGACGTCGTGGTGCACTCGGCGACGAAGCTGCTCAACGGGCACTCGGACATCGCCGCCGGGGCGATCATCGCCGACGCCGCCCGGGTAGAGGCCGCCCGGCGCACGCTGAACCACCTCGGCGGCAGCTTAGATCCCGACGCCTGCGCGCTCTTGGAGCGCGGCCTCAAGACCTTGGGCCTACGCGCCCACCGGCAGTCCGCCTCCGCCCTCACCTTGGCCCACCGCCTGCGGGTTCACCCCAAGGTGCGCCGGGTCTACTCGCCAGGGCTCCCCGACGACGCGGGCCACGCCCGGGCCGCCGCGTGGTTTCAGGGCGTTGGGCCCTGCCTCTCGTTGGAGCTGACGAGCCTGCCCACGGCCATGGCGCTCGTGAACGGGGTGAAGGTCTTCACCCACGCCGCGAGCCTCGGCGGCGTCGAGAGCCTCATCGTGCGCCCGGCGCGCAGCACCCACGCGCACTTCTCTGCGGAGGAGCGTAGCGCCTTGGGCATCACCGACACCTTGCTGCGCCTGAGCATCGGCGTGGAGGACGTCGAGGATCTCTGGGACGACCTCGCGGCGGCCTTGGGCTGACGATTCGCCCAGCTCAGCGCACCACCATGCTCTCTAACCAGGTGAACACCGCCTTCACCGGCAGGGGCGGGCGGGGCGTGGTCGCCTCGACCAAGGGGCAGTCCGCGTCGGGGGGCAGGCGCTTGACCTCCAAGACCGCGCCGCTGCGGCGATCCCGCAGGGTCACGTCCACGGCGGGGCGCGGCGTGGGGTCGTCGGGGCAGACGAGCTCTTGCAGCGGGTCGACGACAGGCGTGACGACGGCGATGAGATCGAGCTGGTAGAGCGCGCCTTTGTGGCCGATCCAGCGGGTCTCCGCCGGGCCGCCGGGCCAGAAGATGCTGTCGCCTTTGCTGGGGTCGTTGGGCTCGGTCTCAAACCGCAGGCCGCCCTCTTGTAAGAGGCGCGCGACGACGGCGTCCTGCACGTCGAGCGCAGGGATCGCCGCCTCAGCGACGCCGCCGTCGGGGAAGCTCACGCGCAGGCTGAGCTCGGGATCGTGGGCGGTCAGCTCGTCGAAGGTCTTGCGGGCGAGGCTCTCGGTGATCGGCGCGGTGATGGCGCCCGGGCCACCGGAGCTGGCGCCGAGGGTGAGCACCACCCCCTCGGGCAAGCCGTCCATCTCTAGGCGCAGGGCGTCGCCGCCGGGCATGAGCTGGCCCAGATAGCGGGCCTCGCCGTGGGTGATCACGACCTCAGCGGCCTGGGCGTTGGCCGTGGGCGTGACGGTGACGCCGACCGGGGCGGGGCCACCGCAGGCCAGGGTGAGCAGCAGAAGGGGCGTCAGCACGCGGGCTCCGAGGCAGGGAGGCTCAAGGTAGCGCCGATTCGGCTTGGGTGGGAGCCCGGGGCGTTGTCGGTTAGGGGAGCGTCCCCGCCGGAGACCCCGGCCACCCCCGGAGCAAGGGCGTATGTCTGATCCCAAGCTGTCTGAGCCGAACCTCCCGATCCTCCAGTTCTTGTTGCACAACTACAAGAACTTCAACTCTCGGGCCACCCGGGACGCGACGCTCGCCTACTGGCGGCACATCCAAGACGGCGGGCGCATGTTCTGGGCCGTCGCGGGGGCGATGTCTTCAGCGCAGCTCGGCATCAGCCTCGCCCCGGCGATCCGCGAGGGCCTCATCCACGGGCTCTCGGTGACCGGCGCCAACCTGGAGGAGTCGCTGTTCCGCCTCGTCGCGCACCACAGCTACAAAGACTTCCCTGATTACCGCTACTTCACGAAGCAGGACGACACGCGCATCTTGGAGGACCGGATGCGCCGGGTCACCGACACGAGCATCCCTGAAGACGAGGCCTTCCGCGTCGTCGAGAAGACGATCGTGCCGATGTGGAAACGTGCGGACGAGACGAACACCCGCCGCTTCTGGCACGAGTACTTCTACGAGCTGATCACCACCCTGCCCCCCGAGACGTACGAGGGCGACCCCACACAGTGCTGGTTGCTCGCCGCCGCCCGGGCCAAGCTCCCCATCGTCGTGCCCGGCTATGAGGACTCGACCTTCGGGAACATCTTCGCGTCCCATGTGAAGTTCGGTGAGGTCGGCGCGCAGATCGCGAAGTCGGGCATCGAGTACATGGCCGCGTTTTATGACGAGTACCAGGTGCTCAGCGAGGGCGCGGGCGTGGGCTTCTTCCAGATCGGCGGCGGCATCGCGGGCGACTTCCCCATCTGTGTGGTGCCCTCGATCAAGTACGATCTAGAGCAGCCGGTGAAGCCTTGGGCCTACTTCTGCCAGATCAGCGACTCCACGACGTCTTACGGCAGCTACTCCGGCGCGACGCCCAACGAGAAGATCACCTGGGACAAGCTCACTGAAGACACGCCGATGTTCGTGATCGAGTCCGACGCCACCATCGTCGTGCCGCTCATGCTCCAGGCGCTGTTGGAGTGCAAACGGAACCCCGAGGCGGCCAACGCCCTCATCGCGCGCTACGGCCGCTGAGCGAGATGCCCACGACGCGACGCCTCGGCGTCACCCGGGTCCACACCGAGGGTCAGCCCTCTGTGCTTCATGTGGCGCCGGGCGAAGACGAGGTGGCCGTCGAGGAGCCCCTGGAGCTGCGCATCGACGGCGAGAGCCTGCTCGTCACGATGCGCACGCCGGGGCACGACGTGGAGCTGGCGGCGGGGCTTCTGTACACCGAGGGTCTGATCGACGGCGCCGATGATCTGGTCGCCGTCGCCCACATCGACGACCCCGCCGACCCTCGGGGCAACACCATCGACACCCGCCTCGCGGGCGGGGTGCGGCGCGGGGACACCGCGCTGATCTCGTCCCAGCGCGCCATGTTCGCCAGCTCAGCCTGCGGGATCTGCGGCGGGGCCACGGTGGACCAGGTGCTCCGCCGGGTCGGCCCCCTCTCCCAGCCGCGTCGGGCGAGCCCTGCGCTGCTGCTCTCCCTCCCCGCGAAGATGCGTGAGGCGCAGGCCACCTTCTCCAAGACCGGGGGCCTGCACGCCGCCGCGCTGTTCGGCTTTGACGGCGTTCTTGAGGTGCTTCGGGAGGACATCGGGCGGCACAACGCCGTGGACAAGGTGCTCGGCTGGCGGCTCTTGCGGGACGAGGTGCCCGTGGACGACCGTGTGCTGCTGGTGAGCGGACGCGCCGGCTTTGAGCTGGTGCAGAAGGCGCTCGTCGCCCGGGTGCCGGTGATGGCGGCCATCGGCGCGCCGAGCTCGCTGGCCGTGGACCTCGCCCGGGCCGGGGGGATGCAGCTCGTCGGCTTCTTGCGGGACGGGCGGTTCAACGACTACTCGGCGACGGGCGGCTGAGCGCGCCTTGCCCCCGGCGCCGCGCTGTGAGAGCATCCCGCTCCGCCCGAGGCTCTCGCCATGAACGCCGCCGTCACCCGCTGGCTCGCTCGCGCCCCCGACGCCGTCTTCTCGGCCTGGGCCATCGTCGCCGCGTTCTCTTGTTACTTCGCGATGTACGCCTACCGCAAACCCTTCGCCGCGGGCAGCTTTGACGGCGTCGTGGACCTGCCGCTGCTCGGCGAGCTGGACTACAAGATCCTGCTCATCCTGAGCCAGGTGATGGGCTACGCGCTCTCGAAGTTTATGGGCATCAAGATCATCTCCGAGATGACCGCGCCCCGACGCGCGGCGGCGATCTTGGCGACCATCGGCACGGCCTGGGCGGCCTTGGGCCTGTTCGCCATCACCCCCGCGCCCTGGGGCGCCGTGTTTCTGTTCGTGAACGGCGTGCCCCTGGGCATGGTGTGGGGCCTCGTGTTCGGGTTTCTGGAGGGGCGGCGCAGCTCGGAGCTCCTCGGCGCCGGGCTCTCGGGCTCGTACATCGTCGCCAGCGGCTTCGTGAAGAGCGCCGGGCTGATGACCTTGGGCTGGGGCGTGAGCGAACAGTCGATGCCGTTTGTCACCGGCGCGCTGTTTCTGCCGCTCACCTTGGTCTCGGTGTGGATGCTCGCGGTGCTTCCGCCGCCGAACGAGGCCGACATCGCGCTCCGCACCGAGCGTAAACCCATGGACGCCGAGGCCCGGGCCGACTTTCTGCGGCGGTTTGGGCCGGGGGTGATCCTGCTCGCCGGGCTCTACGTGCTGCTCACGGCTTACCGCGACTTCCGCGACAACTTCGCCCGAGAGCTGTGGGGGGCCTTGGGATACGACGGCTCCCCGGAGATCCTCACCACGAGCGAGCTGCCGATCACCGTCGCCGTGCTCGTGGCCTTGGGCGCCTTGATGACCGTGAAGGACAACCGCCGGGCGCTGTTGATCGTGCACGGGCTCATGCTCTCAGGAACCCTGCTGATCGGCGTCTCGACGCTTCTGTGGGAGGCGGGCATCTTGGCCCCTGCGCCGTGGATGATCCTCGTCGGGCTTGGGCTCTACATCGGCTATGTGCCCTACGGCTGCGTGCTGTTTGACCGGCTCATCGCGGCGGTGGGCTATCCGGGCAACGCGGGGTTCATGATCTACCTCGCGGACAGCTTCGGGTATTTGGGCTCGGTGGCCTTGCTGCTCTACAAAAACTTCGGCCAAGGCGAGCTGTCTTGGCTGGAGTTTTTTACGCGCTTCTCGTACCTCTGCGCCGTCGTGTGCTCGGCGGCGTTTGTGGCCTCGGCGCTGTATTTCTGGCGGAAGCTCGGCGCCCACGACGAGGCCGCGCCGACGACTACATGATGACGTTGAGGTCCAGCGTCTCGGTGGCGCCGTCTTGGGTGACGCTCACGGTGATCACCCACAGTCCGCTCATGTGGAAGAGCATCCCCGGCGTGCTGTAGGTGCCGTCGTTGTTGGCGCTCGTCGTCGGGGTGACGGTCATGCCGTGGCCGTGGCTGGGCATGGCGGCGGTGACGCTCACCGTGGCGTCGGTCACCGGGGCCCCGGCGCTGTCCTCGACCGCCGTGCTCAGGTCGAAGTAGTCGTTGAACGGGATGGGGTCGGGGCTCGGGGTGATGGTGACGGTGTAGCTGGCGCTCGACGCCACGCGGGACTCATCGATGGCCGCGAGGCTGTCGACGCCGCTGTGGTGGTGCTTGTCGTGATCTCCGCAGGCGGCGGTCAACGTGAGGACGAAGGCGATCGAGAGGGCGCGGGGCATGTTTCTTCTCCGAAGGCGTCAAGGTAGCATAAGGGCGCGGGGGTGGTCCCCGCGAGAGAGACACTCCCAAAGTGATGTGGAGGCGAAGATGAGCGACGACGACGACCGCCAAGACAACGAGACCTACAAGGTCGTGCAGAACCACGAAGAGCAGTACTCCATCTGGCCGTCCTACCGCGATACACCCGCTGGCTGGATGGAGGTCGGGAAGACCGGCAGCAAACAAGAGTGCCTCGACTACATTCAGGAGGTCTGGACAGACATGCGCCCGCTGAGCCTCCGCAAGAAGATGGAAGAGGACGCGCGGCTGCGGGGCGACAACGACGAGTAGCGCCGCGGCGGGTTATCCCCAAGGGCATGTTCCCCGACCTGCTGACGCTCCAGACCCCCTTCGGTGAGCAAGCCCTGCACACCTACGGGCTGCTCCTCATCCTCGGCTTCTTCGCGGCCACGCTGGTGACCGGCGCGCGCATGAGGCAGGTCGGCATGAACAGCGACCGCCTCGTGCCCCTGATGCTCATCGCGATCCCCTCGTCGATCTTGGGCGCCCGGCTCCTGCACTTCTTGGGCTCTACGGATCGCGCCGACTTCTTCGCGGCGCCGTGGATCCTGTTTGACCTCACCCAAGGCGGCATGGCGTTTCTGGGCGGGGCCATCGGCGGGGTGATCTCGGGGAGCCTCTACGCCAAACGCGCTGGGCTCAACGTGTGGAAGATGGCCGACGTCGGCGCGCCGTCGATCATGCTCGGCCTGTCCATCGGCCGCCTGGGCTGCTTCGCGGCGGGCTGCTGCCACGGCACGGCCTGCCCGGCGCCTGTTGAGGGCATGATCACCGGCGACCTCTTCCCCGGCGGCCAGCTCGTCAACGTCGAGGGCTTCCCGTGGGTGGCCATGGTGTTCAACCGAGGCGTCGGCGTGGGCAGCATCATCGACGCGCCGGTCTACCCCACCCAGCTCTGGGAGTCCTTGGGGGCGATCACGCTGTTCGGGGTGTTGAGCCTGTTGTGGCGTTACGCCCGGCGTTTTGACGGGCAGATCCTCGCCGCGACGATGATCCTCTACCCGCCGATGCGCTACACCATCGAGACCTTCCGCGGCGACGAGCTGCGCGGCACCAACCTCTTGGGCATGTTCTCGACCTCGCAGCTCACGGGCCTCATCGTGCTCACGATCGCCTTCGCCTTGATCGCCTGGCGCTGGCCGAAGGGCCTCGCGCCAGAGACGCCGCTCACCGTGAGCGACCTCGATCCGGACCTCGACCCCGACCTGCTGAACCGCTGAGTTTGGCGGCGCGCCACTGGCCGAGCAGCTCCGCGAGCTGGTTGACCGCCTCGCCGGGGCCGCCGCGCAGGGCCGGGGCGACCAAGCCGGGCAAGGCCGCGAGCAGGGCGGCGGCGTCCGGCACCCGAGGGGCCTCGCCGAGCAGGATGTGCTGGGTGTGGATGTCGCGGGTGCGGCGGTAGAGCTCGCCGGGACGCCGGGGGTGGGCGTGAATGACCACGGCGCCGGGGACATAGCCGATCCGACGACCTTGGCGCCAGAGCAGATCCTCCGCCGTCGGCACCTCGGGGAGCGGGTGCTGGAGCAGGGTGTCCCGGCGGGCCAAGGCGAAGACGTGGTCGAGGCGCTGGCTGAGGTGGACCTCACGCCCGCTCGGGGTCCAGGCGGCGAGGCGGTCCCGGGTGATGGCGTCGCTCGTCGGCCACGGCACCTGGCGGCCATAGACCGCGTCGTAGCCCCCGGCCTCAAGCGCCTCCACCAGCTGCCGCACCACGCCGCGCCCCCGGGGCAAGGCGTCGTCTACGGTGAACAGGATGTAGTCGCCCTTGGCGAGCTCCACGCCGCGCTGCCGGGTGGCGCCGTGGCCGCGCCAGTCCAAGGCGTAGACCCGGTCGCCGTCTACGATGCCTTTGGGGCGGCCGTTCTGGAGCACGACCACCTCCATCTGCACGTCTTGGGCGCGCAGGGCGGCGAGGCCCAAGGGCGTGCCTCGGTTCGTGGGGATCACCGCGCTCACCTTGAGCGCCGGGGCGCCGGGCCGCGCGGGGGTGGGCAGGTGACTGCGTAAGGCGTCTTGGAGCGAGGGTGAGCGCGCCGAGGCCGTGTCGAACCAAGGCGCGACCTGCTCCACACGCAGCTCTCGGGGCAGCTCCCCGTCGAGCTGCAGGCCCAGCGGCTCTCCCCGGCGCAGGGCCTCCTCGATCTCGCGGCGCTCGCGGGGGCCTAAGCCGGTGATGTTCATTCGAGCGCGACGCGGAGCGGGTCTTCTTTGGCCCAAGAGATCGTGGCGGCGAGGCCATCGTCGAGGCTGATCTGCGGGGTCCAGCCCAAGGCGGCGCGGGTGGTGTCGTCGTTCAAGGCGTAGCGGCGATCTTGGCCAGGGCGGTCGGGCCCATACGCCAGAGGACCCCCGCCGCAGAGCGCCATGATCTGCGCGGCGAGCTGGCCGTTCTCGCGCTCGTTGCCCCCGGCGAAGTGGTGGACCTCCCCGGGCCGACCCCGGCGCAAGAGCGCGATGATCCCCGCGGCGAAGTCATCGACGTGCAGCCAGTCGCGCCGGGCGAGGCCGTCTCCGTGGAGGGTCAGCGGCGCCCCGGCGAGGCCCTGGCGGATCCAGGTCGGGACGGCCTTCTCGCCGTGCTGCCGGGGCCCGTAGTTGTTGGTGCAGCGCACGACGGAGACCGGGAGGCCCCGGGTGTGGCGGATCGCGTGGACGATCGCCTCGGCGGCGGCCTTCGTGGCGGCGTAGAGGTTGCCCGGGCGCAGCGGCGCGTCCAGACCGAAGCGGCCCTCGGGCGGCGCCTCGCCGAAGACCTCGTCCGTGCTGAGGTGAACCGCGTGGGCCACCCCCTCGGCGGCGGCGGCCTCCAACACCACCCGCGCGCCCTCGATGTTCGTGCGCAGAAACGGCGCCGGGTTCACCAAGGAGCGGGCGACGTGGGACTCGGCGGCGGCGTGCACCACGGCGTCTTGGCCCACCATGAGCCGCCGCACGAGGGCCTCGTCGCAGACATCGCCGACGACGAGGGCGGCGTCTACGCCGTCGAGGTGCGACCGCCGCCCGGCGTAGGTCAACAGATCGAGCACCGTGACCGTCCAGCCGTCGGCGACCAGCGCCCGGGCCAAGGCCGAGCCGATGAAGCCCGCGCCCCCGGTGAGCAGGATGCGCCCCGGCCCCGCCACGCTCAACTGTCCCGCCGCGACCAGTCGAAGGACAACACGCCGTGGGCTGGCGCGCGCTCCTCGTCAGGACGCTCCCGATCGTAGGGGGCGGAGACGACGTTGACCACCAGCGCCTCTTCTTCGCCGATGTTCTTGAGGCCGTGCCAGATGCCCGGCGGGAACATCACGAGGTTGAAGCTGCGGTCTCCCAAGATGAACGACGCCTGAACGCCGTAGGTCGGCGAGTCCACGCGGTCGTCGATGAGGCCCAACATCACCCGGCCTTTGAGGCAGGACATGCGGTCCCACTGGTGGGTGTGGCGGTGCCAGGCCTTCACGACGCCGGGGTAGAGCGTCGTGACGTAGACCTGACCGATGGGGGCGGCCATCAACGCCGGGTCGTCGGCCCGCACGAGCTCCGCCAAGGAGCCGCGCTGATCGTTGTGCCAGGTCAGAGGCTTACACAGGACGCCTTGAATCGACATGGCCGCGTTTGTAACCCAGAACACCCCTCTTCGCTCGGATCCTGGCGCGCGGTGAGTTAGGGAGCGGACATGGGTATGCTCCTCGCCTTGTTCGGCGCCGTCGCCTTCGCGGGGCCGACGCCGACGCTCACCGACGCCGGTCGGGCGCGCCCAGACGCTCGGCCCGCGCTGGTCGTCGTCACGCCAGGGGTGAGCCCCGGGGCGTATGACGTGTGGGTAGACGCCATCGAGGACGCGGGCCTCGACGCCTGGCTCGTGGTGTTCCCCGGGGTGACCTGGACGGTCGACACCGCCGTCGCCGGGCTCACCGACGCCTACAC
>JBEAVX010000105.1:0-3924 GCA_041160755.1 Pseudomonadota bacterium | reverse complement strand
CCTCGTGCCCGCTATTTGTTTGGATTACGGCGAGACCGAAGATCGCTGGGAAGAAGTTTATTGCCATGATGCCGATCTATTCGAGAACGCCTGTCTCTATGAGTCGGCCTGTAGCTGGGATGAGGAAGCTGGTTACTATATCGTCGAATGTACATCACATTTTTGAGGTGCACCCCAATGAATCGAGTGACGATCTCCATCGTGGTAGCCCTGGTTGGTCTGATACTCGCCTGCTCAGGTCGAGGACACGCTCCTGCAGACTCTGGACCGTTGTGGTGTTATCAGAACGGCCTGTATGATCTTCTAAATTCTTGTGATGGCCCCACCCTAACTGATGTTGAGGAGTGTGCGGAAGGCGAGGTTCGCATCAACTGTACGCATGTGCTGGATGGTGACACCGAGGAGTATGGAAACGATCCAGAACTAGAGGCAGATCGGTGTGCGCCCGCTGAGTACATTCAATCCATCTGTGGCGAGGTGATTCCATGCGAGGTCAAGAGCAATGAGACGATCTATGTATACTGCGGATAGCCGCACTAACGAAGGCTCCTCCCTCATCACTCCACCCCCTCCCAAGCCTCCCGCAGCGTCTCGCCGGCCGTCTCAATCCACTCCATCAGCTCCTCGCGGCCGGTGGTGATGGCCTCGGCGTCACAGGCGCCGGGGTCGGCATAGACCGCCTGGTCGGTCAACAGCGCGGCCTGGTTGACACGATCGACGAGGTCGGAGCTGTCCAGGGTGTCGGCGAGGGCTCGGGCGGACTCCGCCCAGTCACGCTCACAGTCGGGGTCCAAACGGCAGATCGCCAGGAGGTTTCCTTTGGGCTCGATGAGCGCCTCGCCCTCGATGGCTGTGGGGATCAGGGTGCCGTCCAGGTCCCACGAGGCGAAGCGCATCGGCCCGCCGTCTGGAGGGAACCACACGCGGTAGTTGTTCACGGTGATGCCGTACCCGTCGATGTTGCCGAGCCACTGATCAGCGGCGACCTGGCGCAGCAGGCCGGGGAGGTCCACGGCGTCGGCCAGGGCGTCGGTCATCCGCCCAGCCTCTAGCGCGGCGAGGGTGGCCTCGGAGACGGCGGTGATGTCGGCGTGCCCGACGTCAAAGCCCTCCTGCTGCTCAAAGAGGTGATCCCGGCCTAAGCCGAAGTCGTTGAAGCGTGGCCACCAGTCGGCGTAGGTGTAGCTGCCGTCGTAGAGGTTGCCCTCGTCTGTGTCGAATACCCGGCGCAACCAACGGTCGTCTTGGGCCTCGATGGTGATGTAGAGGCCGTAGTCCTCGCCGTTGATGAAGAGCTGGGCGTACCCGGCGCGGCTCGCGGGCACCTCGGCGAGCGCCATGACGTGCGCCGCCATGACCTCCTTGAGCTTGCTCGGGTCGTTCACGCTGCTGCTGAGCGAGAGCCGCTCTAGGCCGAAGGGCCGCTGGTCACTGTACTGGTTGAGGTCGAGGTTGAGCTTGGGCTTGTCCTCCAGGCGCCGAAAACCGCCGAGGCGGCCCCGCATCCGCACGCCGATCTCCCCGAGGTCCACGCCGTCGATGCGCAGGCGGCCCGGCACCTCAAAACGCTCCTCGTTGATGCGCCGATCTTTGGACAACGAGCGCGTGGCCTCTTCGCTGAGCGTCAGCTCGATCCGGTTGATGCGCTCCAGAGAGAACAGCCAGTCGTTGTCGTCCTCGTCGCTGGGCTCGGCGGGCGGGCTCGTGAAGTCGCCGCCCTCGCCGCAGACCTCCTCCTTGCAGCCGCAGCAGAGGGTGAAGAGGAGGCCGATCGTTCTGTACGTCATGGGTTCCCCCAGGTCCACACCAGCTCTAAGGTGGCGCGGCGATAGGCGGCCGGGCCGTCGTAGTCCGTCTGAAAGCCCCAGGCCGCGCGGGTGTAGATTCCCAGCGCCCGGCCATCGCGGCGCCGGGTGCGGTCAAAGCCGACGCGCCCGCTCACGCCGAAGGCCCCGGCGGGCACCGTCCGCACCCGCACCCCCTCCAGCTCCGCGTCGCGGCCCAGCTCCAGATCGACGCCAGGCATCAAGGCGAGGCCCCAGCGCGGCGACAGCGGCAGGGTGTGGTGGGCGTAGACGCCGACGCCGAGGCGCGGGCGGGTCGTCGCCGCGCGGCTCAGCAAAAACTGCGTCCAGTCGAGCTGCACGTCGAGGGTGCCCCACTCCATCGGCGCCCGAAGCTCCAAGGTGAGCAGGTCAATGGCGGGCGCGGGCAGGCGATCATCGACCTGCACACCGCCGCCGAGGCTGACGCCCACGGCGACCGGCGGAGGCGCCGCCGCCGCGGTGAGAGAGAGGAGGAGGAGGAGCGGATGGACCATGCCCCAGGCTAACCCGACCGACCGGGGACCGTCACCCGCCCGTCACGCCGTGGTGACCGGGAGCAGCGCGGCGCGGAGGATGGCGGCGTGGGCGTCGGCCACGGTGATCCCCTGCGCGGCCGCGTGGCGCCGCAGCGCGTCGCGGAGCGTGGCCTCCAATCCGGAGACGGCGGCTGGCTCGCGGGGAGGGTTGACCCAGACGTTGCGCTGGTGCCAGTCGGCGGGGAAGGCCATTCGCTTGAGCTGGTCGGGGGTGCGCTCACCGACGAGGGCGACGAGCCGTGCGCGCCAGGAGCTCTTGGGGTTGAGGTGGTTGAGGATGAAGGCGAGGACGACGAGGTAGTTGTAGAGGTGTTTGTCGAGGGACTCAACAACAGATCCATCGGGTCGTTTTTGGGTGACATGTACGAACTCATGACGGAGCTTCTTGATGCTGGGGAGGGCCTTCATAAAGACCCGATCCCAACAGCGACCATGATGGGCGCACACGTTTCGCACGAACGCGAGCGCGGCGATGGTCGTCTGAGTGAGCTCCTTCGACGGCAGCCCCAGTCGGCGGGTCACGGCCATCTTCGCGTTCGGGGTGTGCTCCAGCCACTTCGACAGCTCACCGAAGGTCAGGGTCTCCACCATCGCCCAGGCGGGGGGATATCGGGGAGTGTCGTATCGGCTTCGGTAGTGTCGAACGAACGGCTCGCGAGATCGGTCGAGTGAGCTGACGGCGCCAGCGAGCTGAGCATACACCTCGACCGATCCATCGAAGTTCGCAGGGTTCATCCAGGCGTGCGGATCGTTGGTCTGCTCGGCGAGGGTGTTCGCCCATGCGCTTCGCAGCGCCACCTCCACCCGCTCGATGCCCTCCAACACCAGCATCCTCAGCTTGCGGTCGAACACATACAGGTCAACGACTTGATCCAGCGTGGTGCCCGGCGTCAGTTGATGATCTCGGGCGCCATCGACCCGGGTGGCCTGTTCAAACGAGATCAGGTAGCCACTCAGGCGAAAATAGCCGATGTTGTTGAGGTATCGAAGGGCGCGAGGCTCATCCCCAATGCACAGACCGCGCGCTCGCAGGATTTGGAGCTGTCTCTCGGTTGTGAGGACCGGCTTCGTGTACTTTGCCCGCGCGCTCGACATGCTGCGCCCCAGCGAATGATTGACAGCGGATGATGGATCGAGAAGCGCGACGTGGTCGTCGCATAGCTCCCCAAGGAACGAAAAACCTCCCCTATTTAGACCTTCCAGTGAGCTGCCAGAAGGCAGCGCGCTGACGAGGCGGGGAGGTGTAGTTACAAAACTTTTAGCCAGAGCGCTTGAACCCGTCAACCTTGTCCGACAGAAAGTTTCACCCGGTTTGAGAGGGGCTACGTTGTCGCACGGCGACCCCTGAAGCAAGAAACCTCCCCTTTAGACCTTCCGCTGTCGCTTCCCGAAGGACGCTTCAACGACGAGGTAGGGGAGGCGTTGTTGCTCTGCGGCTTAGCGATTTCATTGAATCTCGGCAAGGCTGATCGTTGGTCACCGATTCAACTCACGTAAACAAGATCCCACTTTCGCCTAGCCCCCTCTCCCCAAACCAGTCTCCTACGACTAGGGCGAGGCGC
>JBEAVX010000084.1:0-5124 GCA_041160755.1 Pseudomonadota bacterium | reverse complement strand
GGCCCGTGGCCGTCGTGCCCCACGCCGGCGCGTCTACGGGGATGTTGAGCGCCTTCGCCACGGAGCCGTCGGCGGTGGTGACCATCAGGGTGGCCTCACCCGTGGCCGTCGGCGTGGCGGTGACCGTGGCCTCGTAGGCGCCGTTTCCGAGATCCCGCAGCGGGGAGACGGTGGCGTTCGAGGCCAAGAGCTTCATCGCCTCGCCGCCCACACCCCGGCTCTGGGCGTCCTTGGCGTCGATGCGCACGGTGACGGTGCCCCCGGGGACGACCCGGGCGGGCATGGCGCTCAGGGTCAATGCGCTCACCGGGCCGACCTTCGCCGACTCGCTGGGCGCGGCCACCCCGGCCACTCCTTGCCGGGGCACGACCAGCTCGCGGACGAGCTTCGAGGCGGCGACGCGGGCGGCGACGAGCTCGGCGGAGCCGGACTCGGGCAGGTCTACGCCCGCGGCGACGCCGGCGGGCACCTGCAAGAGCGCCGCGGCGCCGCCGATATCCCCCGCCTGGGCGCGCACGGTGACGAGCCCGGCGGCCTTCCCGGCGGTGTAGTAGACCGTCGCGACGCCACGATCGTCCGTCGTCACCTGCTTGATGAGCTGGCCGTCGCCGGAGAGCTTCAGGTTGACCGGCACCTGGGGCACGGCGTAGCCGAACTCATCGACGGAGAGGATGGTCAGCGCCACCTGGCTGCGGCTGTCGTTGGGCAGGCGCTCCTCAGAGGGCAGCACGATGACGTGCCGGAGGCGGTTGCCGCTCACTGGCGCGGCCGCCACGGCCACGACCCGCACGGACTCGCCGCTGTTGGTCACGAACAGGGTCTCGTAGTCGCCGCCCTTGAGATCCTTCGAGGCCGCCTGGGGGCGGGCCGCGCCGCTCACATACATCACCTCACGCCCGGGCAGGCCCGTGCCGTCGAGCGCGTTGAGCTTGGTGAACACCTTGAACCCCGTCGCCCCGGCGGGGAGGCTCGTCGGGTCGGCGGTGACGCTCAGGCTGCCAGGGCGCAGGGGCGCGAGCAGGATCTCGAGGGTGTCGGTCTGCATGGCGGCGCCGCCGTCGATGTTGACCGTGAGGTTCGCCTTGCCGCCTGCGGGCATCGCCGCCGGGGTCCACAGCGCCACATAGACGCCGTTGCCGACGTGTTTGGCGTCGCCGACGGTGCCGACGCTCACCGAGAACTTCACCTTCGCCGCCGCGTCGGGCTGGCCGCCGGGGGTGACGACGAAGGCGCGCACGGGCACGGCGGCCTTGGGATCGCCGGGGATCGCGGCCTGGGTGGGGAACAGCGCGATGCGGCGGGTCTCGGGGACCTTGAGGTCGAGGGGGGCCTCCGTCGTCTGGCCGTTCACCACGGTGATGAGCTTGGCCGTGGTCATGCCCGGGGGCACCTTGATCGGCACCTTCGCCGCGCCGGACGCGTCGGTGGGGTAGGGGCCGAAGTCGCGACCGTCGATGCGCACGATGACCGTGGCGTTGGGCACCGAGCGCACGGGGAAGCCCGCGCTCTGGCCCGAGAGCCGCACGGCGTAAGCGCCATAGGTGGTCGAGGGCGCGCGCTCATCGACGACGGTGACGAGGCCCACCTGGGGGAAGTTGACGGCGGGCGGGGTGTAGCGCCCGGTGAACACGCCGTTGCCGATGTAGGTGAGGCTCTCGACGGTGCCGACGGAGCTGCGGATCAACAGCTTCGCGCCCACCTCGGGCTGCCCCGCGCCGCCCGCGAGGGTGACGCTAAAAGACGCCGAAGGATCCTGACCCAGCACAAGCTCTGGCGGGTTCGCGCTGACCGACACGCTGCGGGCCATCGGCGGCACCACGGGCACCGACCACGAGCGCTCCAGAGGCGCCTTGTCGGCGGTCTTGCCCTTCAAGGTGAAGGTGACGTCGGCGGCGGTGGAGCGTGAGGGGGGCACCCAGGTGAAGCTGTAGAGCCCGGCGCCGAGGTCGTTCCAGCCCTCGACCTTGCCCTCAGCGGCGGTCACCTTGGGCTTCTGGCCCACGGACGGCGATCCGTCGGGGTTGAGGATCAGGACGTGGAGCGTGACGGGCGTCGCGCCGTCCGCCGCGATCTGGCCGACCGGCAACGGCTCGATGAGCCCCGCCGCGCCGAAGATCGCCCCGCCTTGCTGCGCGTGGGCCACCCCAGGCACAACCAGGGCGGAGATGGGGGCCAGGGCCAGGAGGAGGATCAGGGAGGCGGCGGGCCGCAGCGTCAAGTTCGGCATCCGAGGGGTGCTCCGGAGAGGGACTGGGGCGGGGCTGAGCGAACGGGCAATATAGCGCCATCGCGTGTCCGCGCGTTGTCAACTCCGCTCGACAACCATGGCGGCGCCCTTGGACCGCAAAGGGCTTGGCCGCCGGGGGCGGATGTGGCATGATGAAGCCGCACTCAGGAACACCCGATGCGCCTTCGTGAAGAGATCCTCGCCGCTGGAATGACCCCCGCCGTCGCCCGACGCTTCGCGGAGTCGCTGCGAGACGTCGCGCTCTCCGATGGCCGCATGGGCTCAGCGGAGCTCGTGGCGGTCGAGAGCCTCATCGACTCGATCACCGCCGCAGACGACGACGTCGCCCCCGCGCCGATCGACGCCTTGATGCCTTACCGCGAGCTGTTCCTGCGCACCTGCATCTACCTCTGCGTCGTGGACGGCGCCTATGGCGTCGAGGAGGCCCGGGCGGTCTCTGAGCTGGCCCATCGCCTCGGGCTCTCGTCGCACCGCCTCGCGGCGGTCGAGGAGGAGGTCTTCCAGGCGCTCACGGCGCTGGCGGCGGGGCGGTAAAGCGCCCGGCCTGGCGTCGGTTCCGGTCTGGTGCCCGGACTTTGCCGTTTGTGGGTCACCCCCTCGACGCTGCCCAAATCCGTCGCTAGGGTAGGGGCCATGGATCGCACCCCGCGAGCGTTCGCCACCCTTGTCGGCCTGTTCGATGAGCTTGCGCCCGCCTCAGACACCGTCGAGATGTCCCCGGCCACGACGGTGCTCTACGGTCGCTACGAGGTGGTCGGGCTCCTGGGCGCCGGCGGGATGGGCGTGGTGTACAAGGCGCGGGATCTCGCGTTGGACGAGGTCGTCGCGCTCAAGATCCTCCGCCCCGAGCTCTCCAGCTCCGCCGAGCGGGTGGCGAGGTTCCGCCAAGAGGTGCGCCTCGCCCGGCGGGTGAACCACCCGAACATCGTGCGGACCTTCGATCTCGGCGAACAAGATGGCGATCTTTTCCTCACGATGGAGCTCGCGTCGGGGCGATCGTTGGCCCGGCTGCTCGCTGAAGAGGGCCCGCCGCCGCTGGAGCGCACCCTCGGGCTCGCCCGGCAGCTCTTGGCGGGCATCGGCGCGGCGCACCAGGTCGGCGTGCTCCACTGTGATCTCAAGCCCGACAACCTCATCGTCTGCAGCCAGGATCGCCTGCTCATCACCGACTTCGGCATCGCGCGGGCGGCGGGGGCCGACGAGGACGGCGTCATCGGCACCCCGGCCTACATGGCGCCGGAGCAGGTCGAGGGCCTGGCGCTCGATGGCCGGGCCGACCTCTACGCCTTCGGCGCCGTGCTGTTTGAGCTGCTCACGGGCCGCGCGGCCTGGACAGGCCCGGATCCCAAAGCCGTCGCCCGGGCCCGGCTGCTGAGCCTGCCCCCGGATCCCTCGCGGATCGTCGCCTTGCCTGAGGCCCTCGTCGAGCTGGTGCGGCGGTGTATGGCGCGCGACCCCGCGGACCGTCCCGCGGACGCGGCGGCGGCCCTTGAGCTGTTGAACACTGTTCATCTCACGCCCAGCCGGGCCTTGGCGCCGAAGCTCTCCCTCGACCGCAGCATGCCCACCACCTCGGCGCTCTCCGTCGCGGTGCTGCCGCTGCGCGCCATCGGTGAGGGGACGGACGCGCACCTCGCTGAAGGGCTCACCGAGGAGCTCATCGACGCCTTGGCGACCACCCGGGGGCTGCGTGTGCGGCCGCTCTCGGCGGTCCTGGCCTTGCCACCCCAGGCCGACGCCGCCGCCCAAGGGCGCCTGCTCGGCGTGCGCGCCGTCGCCGAGGGCAACCTCGCGCTGCGCGGCGACAAGCTGCACCTCAAGATCCGCCTCATCGGCGTCGAGGACGGCTACCAGCTCTGGTCCAGGCGGTTCATCTTGCCCGCTGAGGAGGCCCTCTCCGCCTGTGATGAGGTGGCCCAGGCCCTCGCGGGGGCGCTGGCCGTCGAGCTTCAGCCCCAGGCCCGGGCGGCGCCGGTCTCCGTCGCGGCGCTGGACAAGCTCATGCGGGGCCGCGCCATCCTGCGCACCCACTGGGACGAGGGCCTGGGCGAGGCCATCGAGCTCTTGGAGCGCGCGGCGGTGGAGGCCCCTGAAGACGTCGGCGTCGCGTCGAGCCTCGGCATCAGCCTCGCGCGGCAAGGCTTCATGACCTGGAACAACGGCGGCGGCGAGGCCACCCTGCAGCGGGCGCGTCTGTTCGCCGAGCGGGCGCTGCGGCTCAACGCTGAGAGCGGCGAGGCGCACCTCGCCTTGGCCCATGTGCGCCTCTACTCCTCAGACGTCGCCGGGGCGGCGGAGTCTCTGCGCGCCACCTTGGCCCGCAGCCCGGGCCTCGCGCGGGCGCAGGAGATGTTGGGCAACATCGCCTTGGAGGTCGGGCTCATCGACGAGGGCATCACCCGGCTTCAAGCGGCGCTCACCTTAGATCCCGGCGCGTACCGCGCGCGCCTCGACCTCGCCCGG
Source organism: Pseudomonadota bacterium (assembly GCA_041160755.1). GTDB lineage: Bacteria > Myxococcota_A > UBA796 > UBA796 > CAJQPC01 > JADKFE01. The sequence goes on along the minus strand of JBEAVX010000084.1, from coordinate 413 downwards.
GGCTACGCGCTCTTGGGCCGCTGGGACGAGGCGAACGCGCTGATGTCCTACCCCAACGAGAGCCTCGCCGGGCGCGCGGCGCGGTTCATCCTCGCCTGCCGCTTCACGGGGTGGGCGCCGAGGCCGATGCCGACGGATGACCTCGCGGAGCTGCCCCCGGGCCGCTCCCGGGAGCTCGCGACCTTCGTGCGGTCGCTCTATGAGCGGGTCGCGGAGGGCGTCCGCGCGCCGGAGCTGGTGAACATCGCCAACCTCTCGCCGATCCTCGGCCTGCACCCTCTGCTTCGTGCGGTGCGTGGCCAGTCCGCCGCCGAGGTCGCGACGCTTCTGGGCGATCCCGCCGCGGGCATGGCCGCGCTGCGCTTCGCCGTGGAGGCGGAGCTGCACGACATCTCGTGGATGGACCACTGCGC
>JBEAVX010000096.1:0-2739 GCA_041160755.1 Pseudomonadota bacterium | reverse complement strand
AGCGCCCGGGAGAACCTTCGGGCCCAGCTCCGGCTCATGGGCCGCGACGACGCCCCCGAGGCGCTTCTGGAGCGTGTGGGCTTGGAGATTCGGGACGATCCCGTGCGGGGCTACTCCGCGGGGATGCGCAAGCGCCTCTCCTTCGCCCGGCTGTTGATGCAGCGCCCCGACTTGGCCTTGTTGGACGAGCCTTATGGCCAGCTCGACCCCGAGGGCTTCAAGATGGTGGACGGCCTTGTCGCCGAGCTCAGCCAGGCCGGAGCGACGGTGATCATGGCCTCCCACATGGTCGAGCGGGCCGGGGCCCTGTGTGATCGGGGCATCCTGATCGACCAGGGGCAGCTGCGCTGGGAGGGGCCTGGGCCTCAGACGGCGCGGGCTTGGGACGCGGCGCATGGGGGCGGCCGATGATCGCCTCCCGGCCCGGATTGGTGCGGCAGATCGTCGCGGTGATCCACAAGGACCTCCTCGTGGAGTGGCGCGGGCAGGCGCGGCTCTTGGCGATGGGCACCTACGCCGTCACGCTCCTGCTGTTGTTCTCGTTCGCGGTGGGCCCCGACACGAAGACGCTCCAGCAGCACGCCGCGGGCTATGTCTGGCTGGCGCTGCTCTCGGCCTCGACGATGACGCTCACGCAGTCGTTTCGGGTCGAGACCGAGGCCGGGGCCCTGGAGGCGCTGTTGATGTTGCCCGTTGACCACCGGGCGATCTACTTCGGAAAGGCCCTCGCCAACACCGCCCTGCTCGTGGTCTTGGCCTTCCTCGTGATGCCTGTGGCGGCGATACTCTTTGACCTCTCGGCGGCGGAGGGGCTGTATTGGCTCCTGCCGCCGATCGTGCTCGGGGCCGCTGGGCTGGCCGGGCCGGGCACGCTCTACGCGGCGCTCACCGCACGGGTCGCCGCCCAGCAGCTTATGTTGCCACTGCTGCTCTTCCCGCTCATCGTCCCGGCGCTCGTCGCCGCCGTGAAGTCCACGTCCCTTGTGCTTCAAGGCGACCCCATGGGCCAGATGTCGAGCTGGTTGATCGTGCTGGCGAGCTTTGACCTCATCTTCTGGAGCCTCTCGGGGCTGCTCTTCGCCAAGGTGGTGGAAGAATGAAGTGGGAGAACTGGGTTGGCCTTCTGGGCCTCGCCCTCATCAGCGTCGGCCACTACCAAGGCCTGTTCGTGGCCCCGCCCGAGGCCATGATGGGCGACGTGGGCCGCATCCTCTACGCCCATGTGCCCACCGCTTGGGTGGCCTTGGTCGTCTACCTCGTGGCCTTCGTCGCCGCCGTGGGCTCTCTGGGCAGCGGCAAACGCGGCTGGGACGCCTTGGTCGAGAGCGCGGTGGAGGTGGGCGTCGTGCTCAACCTCCTGCTGCTGTTTCAGGGCGCGGTCTGGGCCAAGCCGACCTGGGGCGTGTTCTGGACCTGGGATCCGCGGCTCACGACCACGGCGATCATGGCGGTGTCGTTCATCGGCGTGCTCGTACTCCGCGCGATGCTCAACCGCCCTGCCCAGCGCGCCGTGGCCTCGGCGGTGTACACGATCTTCGCCTTCGTGAGCGTGCCCGTCGTCTACTTCTCGGTGAAGTGGTGGAAGACGCTGCACCAGCCGTTCTCAAGCCCCGAGACGGTGGACAGCCCGATGGTGACGCCTCTGCGGGTGGCGGCGTTCGGGATGCTGTTCTTGGCGACGTTTCTCATCGCGCGGCGCTGGCGGCTGGCCTACGCCAAGCTCAGCCGCGAGGACGAGGCCCCGGACCTGCCTCCGGCGGCGGCGGCGATTCGGCTCGAAGGAGGTGGCGCGTGACCGGCATGATTCAGGGCGGCTGGGAGTACGTCTGGGTCGTCTATGGCGCGACGTGGTTCACCTTGGCGGCCTACACCGTCTCTCTCTTTGTGCGTGAGCGGAGCAACCCATGAGCGATCCAACCCCCACCGCCCCTCCGGGGGGCCTGTCCGCCAAGCAGCGGCGCACCTTCTTGGTGGGCTCGGTGCTCGTGGCCTTGTTGGCGTTGGGCGGCATCGCCAGCGTCGACATGAGCGACAACCTGGTCTACTTCTGGGAGCCCCGGGAGCTCTACGCCGCCGGGGACGACGCCTACGGCGCGCAGATCCGCCTCGGGGGCTTGGTGAAGGAGGGCACGCTCGACTGGGACGAGGGCGCCCAGGAGCTCAAGATGGTGGTCACCGACGGCCAGGCCGAGGTGACGGTTCACGCCACCGGGGCCCCGCCGCAGATGTTGCGCGAGGGCATCGGCGTCGTCGTCGAGGGCACGATGACCCGGGAGGGCGTGTTTAAGACCGACCGCCTGATGGTCAAACACTCGAACGAGTACCGCGCGCCCCAAGAGGGCGTCGAGACCAAGGAGCTGTACAAGACCGTGGAGGGCATGGAGTGATCTCTCTCATCGGGCGAACCCTCGTGCTCGCGGCCTTGGGGGCCTGCGCCGTCGGCGCGGTCTCGGGTTTTGTGGGCGGCGCGCGGCGAGACGCCGACGCCTTACGCATCACCCGCTTCATGGCGAACGCCTTCGGCGCCTTGATGGTGGCGGCTACGTTGTTGATGGAGTGGGCGCTGGTCACCCACGACTTCTCGGTGAGCTACGTCGCCGAGGTCGGCAGCTTGGCCACGCCTCTGCACATCACCCTGGTCTCGTTGTGGTCGAGCCTCAACGGGTCGATCCTGTTCTGGGGCTGCGTGCTCGGCGGCGGCACCTTGGCGCTCACCCGGCATGTGAAGGACCACGACCC
>JBEAVX010000067.1:0-3314 GCA_041160755.1 Pseudomonadota bacterium | reverse complement strand
CCCCCCACCCCCCTCAAATCACGCTCAGCAGCTCCTCCTCGCTCATCCGGCGCTGCGTCTCACCGCCCTGGGGCACGATCAGCGTGAAGGTGAACTCCACCGCCGCCATGCCGCCGGGCTCTAGGACGATGTCCCAGCTCACGGTGTGGTCGCTCGCGTTGTGGAGGGCCTCGGCGGGGACGCTCGCGCTCGCGCCGGAGAGCATCACCTGCACGCCGTTGTCGTCGGGCGTGGGGAGCTGCTCGATGAGGCGTAGGGTCACGCGGTCGCGGCGGCGGCTGGCGATCATCGTGCGGTAGTGGAAGAGGTGGGAGACGAGGCCTGGGGCGGGGCTGTCCTCGCGGCGCTGGCGCTCGACGAGGCTGCGCTGGCAGAAGACGCGCAGGTCGGGGCCTAAGCCCACCTCGACGGGGTGGCCGGGGGTGGTGGCGAGCAGGCGGCCGCCGCCGAGGTAGTGGTTGCCCAAGAAGCTGGAGACGGGGCCCTCGGGGAGCTGGCGTGGGGCCGTCCAGGGCGCCACGGCGCGGCGGAAGGCCCGGGCGTCGAGGCGCGGGGCGCAGACCAGGCGCTCTTCAGCGCTCAGCAGATCGACGTGCAGCGTCACCCGGGCGTCGTCGCCGGAGGGGATTGTGCAGGGCGCGTTCGCCTCGTGGAGGTTGGGGTCGGAGGTGTCCTCGTCTTCAGCGGAGATGGCCGTGAGGCTGGCGCTGGCGTTCGCGCGCAGCAGCTCGGCGAGCTCGGGGCCCGCGCCCAAGGCCCAGGGGCGCAGGGGAGGGGGGTCGGCGGAGCGTTTGTCGGCGGCCGTCGAGAGCCGAACCCGCACAGACGGCCAGTCCTCGCCGGTCTCTTGGGAGACGAGGGCGTGGGTCGTCAGCTCTAGCTTGTTCGAGGACTCCAAGAAACGCGCGGTGTAGGTCGGGCTCCAGCGGGCCCCTTGCATCGTGTAATGAAGGGCGAGCTCGATGGGGCCCGGGGCGCGCACGTCGAGCTCAACCTCGACGGTCACGCCGTCGGCGGGCGGGCGCTCCAGCTTGCGTAAGGCCGCGCTGAGCTTGTCGTCTAAGGCGGCGGCGGCCTGCACACGCTGGCTCAGGGCCTCGTCGAGCTCCCGCTCGCTTAAGCGCAGGCGGTCGAGGCGGGCGCGGACGAGGGTGATCGCGCCGCCCTCTTCGTCGTCTTCAGCGGGGCGGGTGATCGCCTGCTGGGAGAGGTTGAGGCGGCGGCGAAGGAGGTCCTCGACCTGGAGGATGAGGTCTTGGGCCGACTGGACCAGGGCCAGGGCCTCGCGGCGGAGCTGGTCGCGGTCTTCAGCCTCGGCCTGGGCGTCGCTGACCACGCGGAGGTCCACCACCCGGGCGCGGCCGGCGCGGAGGTCGGCGGAGAGGCCCTCGGTGCTGATGTTCGGCGCGAGGCCACGGAACCGCACGGCGACGCGCCCTGGGCTGCGCTCGACCTGGCGGGTTCGGGTGACCCGGGCGTGGTCGGCGTAGACGATGACCTCGGTGATCGTCGAGTTCGGGCGGCGGGCGCGGGACGCCGTGCGGTGGGCCTCGGCGGCGCGCTCGACCCGGGCCAGGGCCTCCTCCGGGGGCACGGCGAGGCGAAGGCGGGCGCGGGCCTCTTTGTGCAGGTCTTGGGGCTGGAGCTGCTCGGCGTGGATCTCGACGACGAGGTGGGCGAAGGCCCGCTCGTTGCGGCGAAGGGTGAGCACCCGGGCGCCGCCTTGCACCTCGGCCTGCACGCTGTACTCGGCGGGGAGGTCGTCGCGGAGGCGCTGCTCGACTCCTCCTTCGGCGGTGGGGCGCAGCTCGACCAGGGCCGGCTCCAAAAGCTCCGGGTCTGAGAAGGAGTCGAGCCAATGGCTGCCGAGGCGGAAGGCGCGCTGGTCGTCAAAGAGGCGGCCGATCTTGCGGTACCCGGCGGACACGTCGGGCAGGTGCAGGTGGACCGTCGCGAGGGGCCGCGAGCGCGACGACGGCCCGCCGTAGATGTGCGGGGCGAGGCCGGTGATGAACTCGCCGTCGGGCAGGCCGTAGGACTGGCGGTTGAGGTCGCCGGAGCCGTCGGCGACGAGACGAACGCGCAGGCGGCGCTCGGGCAAGGAGGGGTCGGCGGCGCGCAGCGCCTGGTAACGGTCGTGGAAGAGCGCCTGAAGCCGGGTGAGCCAAGGCGCGCCGCTGGCGGAGGTGGCGGCGACGAAGTCCCCGTGGGAGAGCACGAGCAGCACGTCGGTGAACGGGGCCGCCGGCGCGGCGAGGATGTGCCGCTCTAAGCCGTCGTGCTCACCCGAGCGCCAGACGACGCCCGGGTCGGCGACGAGGTCACCCGTGGCCTTGTGCTGGCGCAGCGAGGCGCCGGGGTAACCGATGAGATCGACGACGTCGGGGCGACGGTGCTCTTCGGTGGAGGGGTCGTCCCCCTGAAACAGTCGCGTCAACCAGCGTGGGCCGGGCATGGATCCTCAGAAGCGGGCGGAGAGGGTGAGGCTCGACGGCGAGACCGAGAGGCTCACGGCCTCTGTCTGGTTGCCGAACACCCCCAACCCCAGACCGCCGACGATGAGCACCGCCCCGGTGATGAGGCTCACGTCCGCGATGAGCGCGCTCTTCTTGGCCGAGTCCAGGTACGGCGCGGCGGCGTCGGGGCACAAGAGGCCCTCGCCGACACACAGCGCCTCGGCTTCAGCCCCGGCGCCGAGGGAGCGCGCGCCGAACACCGCGCCGACCCCGACGCCCACGACCCCGGCGCCCATCAGCACATACGGCAGCGCCGAGGGGCCCTTGGCCTCCGTGGGCGTCGGCGTGGGGGTTGGCGTGGGCGTTGGCGTGGGAGTGGGCGTCGGCGTCGGGTTCGTGGCGGCGGCGGCCCGGGCCTCGTCGCGGCGGCGCTCTAGGTTCTGCATCCGGCGGTCGAGGGACTCGCGCTCTTCAGCCTTGGCGAAGGCCCGGTAGCGGCTCAAGGCGTCGATGGCCTCGTCGTAGCGGCCCAGGCGCTCGTAAGCGTTGGCGATGTTGAACAACAGGACCGGGCGGCTGGAGAGGCGGTAGGCCTCCTCCCAGGCCAAGATCGCCTCCTCGTAGCGGCCCTCTTCGTACAGCGCGGCGCCGTTCTCGTAGAGCTCCTTGGCCCGGGCCTCGGTGGTGGCGTCTTGGGCCTGGGCCTCGGGGGCTGCGGCGGCGAAGAGCGTGAGCAGGCAGAGCGCCCGGAGGGCGGCGCGGGGCGTCAGAGGGGCGGTGGACATCGGGGCTCAGTCCTTCCAGGGGTCTTTGAGGTCGGAGTTGGGCTTGGACCAGCCCTCTTCGCCGGGCTTGGGG
>JBEAVX010000011.1:0-8375 GCA_041160755.1 Pseudomonadota bacterium | reverse complement strand
GACCGTGAGGTGCTCACCCACGCCGGTCGTGTCAGCGCAGACGCCGCGAAGGAGCACGCCGGCGCTGAGTATCGGCGCTGGCAAACCGCTCAGGCGGCGCTCCCTCAGCCCGTTGACGTCGCCTTCGCCGAGGTCATCGCGCAGACCAAGGCCATTGAGAGTCGCCGTCCGAGGCGCTCCAAGGCCTGAGGCCGCGCCACGCCGCCCCCTGGGCTCCACCCCCGCCGGGGGTTAGTCGGCAGGGATGGACAAGCTCCGCGCGCTCTTCGTGCTCTTTCACCTCGTGGGGGTCACGCTGCTGTCGCTGCCCGCGCCGGGCAAGGCCCAAGACCTGGACGAGCCCGAGGTCGTCGCGCTCTTGGACAACCTGCGGCGGCTGGGCGCGCGGCTGGGCGTGGAGCGCAGCGCCGCTGAGGTGAAGGTCATCGCCGTGGACGTGAGCGAGCGGATTCGGGAGGCCCGCGCCGCGCTCTTGGCGCCGTTCGCCCCCTACGCCCGGCTCACCGGGGCCCGGCAAGGCTGGAGCATGTTCTGGGCGATCAACCACCGCCCGGCGCGGCTGGTGATCGAGCTGGAGGGCCAAGACGGCGCCTGGACCCCGCTCTATGTGGCCCGCAGCGACGTGTACGCCTGGCGTCGCCGGGAGATGGATCAAGAGCGGGTGCGCGGCGTGGTCAACCAGTACAGCCACCTGCGGGATCGGCGCTCGTACCGGGCCTTCGCCGCGTTCATCGCGCGGAGGGCCCTGGCCGATCACCCCGACGCCGTCCGCGCCCGGGTGCTGATGGAGGAGCGGCCGAGCCAGCCCCCCGAGGCCCTGCGCGCCGGGAAGGCCCCGCCGTCCAAACGCCGCTGGGAGGAGCTGTACTCCCGGGAGACCCCGTGAGGCTCCGCGCGCTCGCCGAGGCCTGGGTGGCGTACTGGGCCACGCTCGCGCCGCCGACCCCGCTGGCGCTCATCCGCGTCGCCTTGGCCGTGTGCGCCTTGGGCACCCTGGCGCACATGGTCTGGAGCGGCGTGCTCCTGTGGGTCTGGGGTGACCTGGAGTTTGGCGGTTACCGCCAGAACGTGCCCGGGCACTGGTGGTGGTCCCTCGTCCCCTACACCGAGCCTGGCCTCTGGGGCACCGTCGCCTTGGCCGTCGCCGCCGGGATCTTGGTGTTGGTCGGCCTCGGCGGTCGGCTGTCGAGCCTCGCGCTCCTGATCCTGACCATGGCGCTCACGTCGATCAACCCCGAGTCCGGCGGCGGGCACGACCGCCTGCTCACGAACGCGCTGTGGCTCCTCGTGTTGTCCCCGGGGAGCGCGACGTGCTCGCTCGACTGCCGCCTCCGCACCGGCGCGTGGATGGACCTGACCCCACGCCCCGCCTGGACCCGCGACCTGTTCTTGTTTCAGCTCGTCTTGGTCTACGTCACGACCGGCGCGCAGAAGCTGGGCGGCGCTGACTGGATGCCCTGGGGCGACTTCATGGCGCTGCACTACGCCCTGCAGCTCCCGAGCTGGCAGCGCTGGGACATCAGCGGCGTGTTGGGATCGGTGACCTGGCTCACCCAGCTCGCCACGGTGGGGACGATGCTGTTTGAGCTCGGCGCGCCGCTCTTGTTGTTGGGGGTGTGGGCCGAGCGCCACGCCGAGGGCGGACGGCTGGTGCGGTGGGCCCGGCGGGTTCACCTGCGAAGGGGGTTCGTGCTCGCCGCGGTGATGTTCCATGTGGGCATCGACGCCTTGATGAACATCGGGCCGTTCTCTTGGGTGAGCATGGCCTACCTGTTCGCGGCCTTTGAGCACCACGAGCTCGTGGCGGCCTGGGACCGCCTGCGCCCCCGCCGCCCCTAAGGCGCGTTCCCCGAGATGATCGGCGTGCCGCCCATGCTCTCGATCTCATCGACGAGGTCGCGGATCTCGCGGCCGGTGAGCGAGACGTTGTCGAAGATGACCAAGAGGCCGCCGATGGACTCCAGGCCGTAGAGGCCGTTGAGATCGATGAGCCGGACGTTGCTGTCGATCTTGAGCGAGTCGCCGACGTCGCGTAGGCCCTCGAGGCCGTTCATCGTGCCGATCTTGGGGTTATCGACGATGAAGAACGAGCCGCCGACGGAGGTGAGCGCCTCTAGGCCCTTGAGGCGCGTGAGGCCCAGCAGGCCCTCGATGGTGAGGTCGCCGCCGACGGAGGTGAGCGCGGCGAGGTCGCTCAGGTCGGTGACGAGGGGCAGATCACGCAAGGCGAGCTCGCCGCCGATGGTCGTGATGGACCTGAGCAGGCCGAGGTCGGTGATCAGCGGCAGGTCGTCGAGGACGAGGGCTTCGGTGAGGCTCGTGAGCACGGGAAGCTGGGGCAAGGCCAAGAGCCCGTCGAGGTCGGAGAGCGCCAGACTGCCGCTGAGCGTCGTGAGCGCGCTGAAGTCGGGGAGCTCGGCGAGGAGCGGCGCCCCGGAGACCAGGATGCTGTCGACGGCGGTGAGCGCCGGGAAGCCGCCGAGCTCTACGAGCGCCGCGTGGTCTTGAACCATGAGCGACCCGTCGATCGTCGTGAGGCTCGGGAAGCTCGGCACCTCGACGAGCGCGGCGTTCGACTGGATCGTCAGCGAGCCGACGGCCTCCAGCGCGGAGAAGGCGCCGACCTCGGTGAGCGCCGGGTGGCCGGAGATGTCGAGGGCCTCGCCCACCCGGGTCAGGCTCGGGAAGCTCGGCAGGGTCGTCAGCGTCTCGTTCTCGACCACGCTCAGGTCGCTGCGCACCTCGGTTAATGCCGGGAAGCCGCCGATGGTGGTGAGCTTGGGGTTCGACTCAATCATGAGGCTCAGCCCGACGGTGTTGAGCGCGGGCAGCTCGCCCAAGGTGACGAGCACCTCGTTCTCTGAGACGTTGAGGTCCAGCGTCACCTCGACGAGCCGGTCGAAGCCCTTCACCGACTCCAGCGCGGGGTTGTCGCTGATCTCCACCTCGCCATACACCACACGGAGCGCGCCGAAGGCGTCGAACTCGGTGAGCTCCTTGGTGCGAGACACCGTGAGGCTCCCGACGAGCTCGGTGACCTCGTTGAACCCACGAAAGACCCGCAGCGACGAGAAGGTGGAGAGGCTCAGGCTCTCGGGCAGGATCTTGAGGCGGTTGAAGCCGTCGATGACCTCTAGGCTGCCTTGTGTGGCGATCTGAACGCCCCCGCCGATCTCGCTGAGGCGGTTGAAGCCGACGATCTCCAGCAGCAAGGCGTTGCGCTGGATGTCAAGCTCCCCGCCGATGGTCTCTAAGGCGGGGAACGTGCCCAGCACGAGCAGGCCGTCGTTGTCGCTCAGCCGCAGCTTCCCCGTGACCGTGGTGAGTCGGTCCAGGGCCTCCAGGCTCGTGAGCCGGTTGTTCTGCTCGATGAGCACGTCGCCGCCGATCTGCTCCAGGGCCTCCAGGCCCTTGAGGCTCGTGAGCGAGGGGTTGTCTTGGATCCGCAGCGACCCCGCGATGGCGGAGACGCCGCTGAGCCCAGAGGGCGCGGTGAGCAGCTCGTTCTGCGCGATCCAGACGTCCCCGCCGATGTTCCGGAGCAGGGCGAAGCCCGCGAGGCTCTGGAGGCCATCGTTGGAGTAGACCGTGAGGCCGCCGCCGATGGTGGTCAGGGCGTCGAAGCCGTAGAGATCGGCCAAGGCCGCGTTGCGCTCAAGGATGAGGTCGCCGCCGATCTCCTCCAGATCCCGAAGGCCACGCAGCGAGGTGAGGGCGACGTTGTCGTCTAAGGTGAGGCCGCCGCCGACCCGGGTGAGGCCGTCGAGGCCGCTCAGCGTGGTGAGCGCCGGGCTGCCGGAGACCGTCAGGCTCCCGCCGACGACGTTCAACAGGGCGAGATCGTTCAGGTCGGAGAGGGTGTCGTTGTCGGTGAGGGTGAGGTCGCCCGTCACCTCGACCAAGGTGTCGAGGCCGTCTAGGCTCGTGAGCTGGGCGTGGTCCTCCACGACGAGGGCGCCGACGGAGGAGAGGCCCTCTAGGCCGCTGAGATCGACGAGCGCGTCGTTGTCGGCGACGCGCAGGGCGCCGGGGATGACCTTGAGCGCCGCGAGGCCGCCCAGGGTGGTCAAGGCGTTGAGGCGCAGCAGCGTGAGGTCCACGCCGAGGTCTTGGAGGCCGTCGAGGCCGCTCAGGTCTACCACCTCGGGGAGATCGGCCAAGATCACCGAGCCCTCGACGGCGAAGACGCCCTCTAAGCCGGTCAACGACACGAGGGTGTTGTTCGCCGAGACCTCCAGATCCCCGCTCACCCGGCGCAGGGTGTTGAGCCCGGCGAGGTCGATGAGCGTGTTGTTCTCGTGCAGGCGCAGCCCGCCGAGGGCGTCTACGGCGCCGATGGAGGTGATGCTGGTGAGGCCGTTGTTGTCGTCGAGGTCCAGCGCGCCGCCGATCAGGCGCAGGCTGGGCAGCTCGAAGGCGCCGAGGTCGTGGTTCTTGGAGAGCGTGAGGTCGCCGCCGATCTCGGCGAGGGTTGAGAGCTGCTTGAGCCCGTTGAGGGACTCGTTCTCGTGGAGCGTCAGCCCGCCGCCGATGCGCTTGAGGGACTGGAGGCCGAAGAGGGAGACGAGGTTCGGGTTGCCCTCGATCTGGACGTCGCCGCCGACCTCCCTTAAGGCGGAGAGCCCAGAGACGTTCACCAACTCGGCGTTGTCGCGCAGGACGAGGTCGCCGGTCACCTCGGTCACGCAGGCCAGGGCGAGGAGCTGGGCGGAGTCGTCGTCCTCGATGATCACGTCGCCGTTCACGGTCATCGCGCAGTAGCCCGCGCAGAGCGACTGGACGTTCTCGGGGGTCACCACGCCCTCAAACTCGCCGCGGGTCATCCAGGCGTTCGAGCGGTCGTCGTCGCAGTCCTCGTGGCTGGGGAAGCCGTCACCGTCGCCGTCTTGACCTGCGCATCCCGAGGCCGTGAGCCCGAGGAGGATCCCACCAAGACCCAAGGTGAGGCGTGTCATGCTCAAGCTCCTCATCGCCGTCGTTCATTCGTATCGTGCGCTCTCTGCTTGTAGCCCGGCTCAGAAGGGGTGCGTCAGGTGTTGGGCGAAGAACGCGCGCAGGCGCGCGGCGGCCGACGCGGCGGAGAGCGCATGAAAGGCGCTCGGGTCGCCCTGGCGCATGAAGGCGTGGCCGGCGCCCTCGTAGATGTGAAGCACAGCCTTGGCCCCGGCGGCGGCCAAGGCCTCACGCAGGGCCTGGACCCGCTCGACGGGGATGATCGGGTCCAAGGCGCCGAAGTGGCCTTGGATCGGGGCCTTCACCCGGCTCCAGTCGTTGAACGGGGCCACAGGGGCGCCGCCGTAGAACGGCGCCACGGCGTCGAGGCCCTCCAGGGTGCACGCGGCGGCGAAAGACATCACCCCGCCCAGACAGAAGCCCATCACGCCGATCTTGCCGTTGTGGCCGGGCTGGGCGCGAAGATACGCCACGGCCTCGGCCACACGCCGCATCGCCTCGCCGGTCTTCATCGCCTGGGAGAGCCCACGCGCCACGGCGGGGTCGGCGGTGGCCTCGACGTCGTAGAGGTTCGGCGCGATGGCGGTGATGCCCTCTTCAGCGAGGCGGTCCACATGCCCGCGCAGCTCGTTGTTGAGGCCCCACCACTCATGCAGCACGACGACGCCCGGCCCGGGGCGCGCGGAGGGGGCGAAGGCGGCGTCACACGAGGGCAGGCGGATGGGCTGAGACACGAGGCGCTCCGGCGGTGGTGGGCGCCGTGAAGCTAACCCACAGACGCCGCGGGGCTAAGGGGCGTTGCCCGAGACCGTCGTGCTGCCGCCGATGGTGCCGATCCCGTCGAGGAGGGCGCTGATCTCGGCGCTAGAGAGCGTGACGTTGTCGGTGATGGTCACGCTCTCCGCGACGGACTCCAGCCCGTAGAGGCCCGTGAGATCGACGAGCTTGGCGTTGTCGATGAGCTTGAGGTGGCCCCCGATCGTCTTGAGGCCCGAGAGCCCGTCCAGGCTCACCAGGCGGTTGTTGCCCTCAAGGTGCAGAGAGGAGCCGACGGAGGTGAGCGCCGCCAAGCCCTGGAGATCTTTGATCCGCTTCAGGTCGTCGAGCCAGAGACTCCCACCGACGCTGGTGATGTGGCCAAGCGCGCTCAGATCGGTGATCAGCGGGAGGTAGCCGAGCGAAAGATCCCCGCTCAGCGTCGTCACCGGAGGCAGCTCAGGCAGGGCGGCCAAGAGCGGCAGATTGATGAGGCTGAGGCTTGAGAGGCTCGTCGGCGCGCTGAGGTCGGGGAGCGCTTGGAGGAGCGGGCATCTCTTGATCCGGATGGTGCCGGCGGTCGTGAGCGCCGGAAACTCGCCGACCTCGACGAGCGCGTCGTTGTCGTCGATGGTGAGCGTCCCGACCTGGACGAGGGCCGGGAAGCTCGGCGTGGCCAAGAGCGCCGGGTTCCGGGCGATCTCAAGCGAGCCGTAGGCATAGGTCAGCGCGGGAAACTCGCCGAGGGTGGTCAGCTTGGCGTTGTCCGAGAGGATGAGCTCGTAGCCGACGTGGGTGAGCGTCGTCAGCGCCGGGAGGGCGAGGAGCTCGGGGTTGCCCTCGATCTGCAGCGAGATGCTGACCTCCACGAGCCGACCGAGCCCGTTGATCGTCGTCAGCGCCGCGTTCTCGGTGAAGATGAGGTCTCCGTACACGACACGCAGCCCGTTGAAGGCGTCAAACTCCACCAGGGACGATTGATGAAGCTCAATGCTCCCGACGATCTCCGTGACCGCGTTGAAGCCACGGAAGATCCGCAGCGAAGGATAGTCGGCGAGCGCCAGATCCTCGGGCATGGTCTTGAGGCGGTTGAAGCCGTCGATGACCTGGAGCGCGCTCTGTTGCGCCACCCGAACGCCCTCGCCAGCGTCGGTGAGCTGGTCGAAGCCGACGACCTCCAACAGCGAGTGGTTGTCTTGCACCAAGAGCTTGCCCACGCGCTCCAGGCTGGGGAAGGTGCCCAGCACGACGAGTCCGTCGTTGTTGTTCAACCGAAGCTCCCCGGCGACCGTGTTGAGACGGCCCAGGGCCTCGACGCTCGTGAGCGCGTCGTTGCGCGTGATGAGCAGGTCCCCATTCACCACGGTGAGCGCCTCAAGGCCCTTGAGGCTCGTCATCGAGGGGTTCTCTTGGAGGAGCAGGTCACCGTAGAGCACAGAGAGGCCGCTGAGCCCCGAGGGCGCGATGAGCGCGTCGTTCTGAGAGACCTCGATGTCACCGCCGACCTCCTTGAGCATGCTGATGCCCGCGAGGCTGGTCAAGGCGGAGTTTGAGGTGACCGAGAGGCGGCCGCCGACGCTCGTGAGGTCGTCGAGGCCGTAGAGGTCGGTCAGGGCGGGGTTGCTCTCGACGGTGAGGTCGCCGCCGATCTCCGCGAGGTTCCGCAGGCCACGCAGCGCCGTGAGCTGGGCGTTCTCCCGCAGGGTGAGCGCATCACCGATGAACGTGAGCTCGTCGAGGCCGCTGAGCGCGGGGAGCGTGTCGTTCCCCTCGATCGCCAGCCCGCCGCCGATGACCTGGAGCCGCGCCAAGCCCGAGAGGGAGCTGAGGCTGGGGTTGTCCGTGAGGTCGAACGCCCCGACGAGCTCGCCCAAGCCGTTGAGGCCGTCGATGTGGGCGAGGCTGAGGTTCTCGGCGATGTGCAGCTCGCCGATGAACGAGAGCGTCGAGAGCCCGCTCAGGCTCTGAAGCCTGTCGTTCTGCGTGACGACGAGCGCGCCCGGCACAGACGTTAAGGCGTCGAGGCCATCTGTGGTGGTCAGCGCGCCGAGCTGGGTGAGGGTGAGGTCAGCGCCGATCGTGCGCAGGCCGTCGAGGCCGCCCAGCGCCGCCAGCACCGGCAGGTTCTCGACCGTCACCGAGCCCCCGACGTCAAACACGCCCTCCAGTCCCCGAAGCGAGGGGAGCGCCTCGTCGTCGGTCACCTCCAGATCGCCCTCGACCCGGCGCAGGGTGTGGAGCCCGCCGAGGTCAGAGAGCGCGTTGTTCTCCTGCAGGAGGAGGTCGGTGACCGTGTCGAGCGCGCCGACGGAGGTGATGGCCTGGAGGGCGTTGTTGTCGATGAGGATCAGCGCGCCGCCGAGGGCGCTGAGCCCCGAGAGCTCGAAGTTCTTCAGGCGGGGGTTGCCCTCGATGTGGAGGTCGCCGTCGATCTCGCTGAGGCTTGAGAGCTGGTTGAGCCCGTTTAGAGCGTCGTTGTGAAGGAGCGTCACCGAGCCGCCGACCCGCCCGAGGGACGACAGGCCATACAGAGAGACGAGGGCGGGGTTGTCCTCCAACAGAAGGCCGCCGCCGATCTCCTCCAAAGACATGAGCCCAGCGACGCTCTGCATCGAGGGGTTGCTCTGAATCGTGAGGTCGCCGCCGACCTCCTTGAGGCCCGTCAG
>JBEAVX010000896.1:0-3062 GCA_041160755.1 Pseudomonadota bacterium | reverse complement strand
CCCGCCTTGAGCCGGGCGAGCTCGTCTTGGGCTCGGCGCAGGCGCGCGTCTCGCTCCTGCATCACCTTGGTCTGGGCCGCCTGGCGCCGCTCGTCGTCGAGGGCGCGCTCGGCGCGGAGCCGGGTGAGGGGGTCGCCCTCGGCCTCGCGGATCGCGTCGTCTGCGGCGCCGACGCGGCCCAAGAGCAAGGTCTCGACGCCGTCGAGCAAGGAGTGCGCGGCCTCGCTCACCAGGCGCCCGAGGGCCTTCACCTCGGCGGCGGCGGCGCTGGGAGCGGCGGTTGAAGGTGCGCTCTGCGGCGTCGACTTGGGGTCGCTGGGGTCGTCGGCGTGGGCCATAGGCACCTCCAAGGCCAGTCTATCCGGTCCTGGGGCCGGGGCGGAACTTGTCAAGAATCGTTGGAAATCGGCGGAGGGGTTGCGACCCTGGCCCCCGACCGACCAAGTTAGACTCACCACAAGGAGCCTCACCCCATGTCTGCACGCCTCTCCGCCGCCTGCCTGCTCACCCTCAGCGTCATCGGCTGCACAGGATCGAACGGGAAGACCGACGACGTCAAGGTGGAGCCCCTCACCGTGCCCGCCCTCGGGAGCGGCGCGCACAGCCTCGACGCGGTGACGGTCACGGTCATCGGCAGCTCCGACGACGGACTGCGCAACCCCCGGGACCTGGGCTTCAACCCCGAGGTCCCCGGCGAGCTGTGGGTGGTCAGCGGCACGGATGACGCGATGGTGATCTTCGATGACGCGGGCGGCCCCAACCAGGCCAGCGAGCGCCTGATCGACCCCTACGCGCTGCACTTCATGGACAACCCCTCGTCCATCGCGTTTGGCGCGCCGATGACGTTTGGCACCTGCCAAGAGAGCGGCAACACCTACAACGGCCAGTCCAAGGCCAACAACTTCATGGGGCCGACGCTTTGGTCGTCCAACCGCGAGATCTTCGCGACGTCCAACCCCGAGGCCGTCGCGTACCTCACCGAGCTCTACGGCACCAAGGTCGACTTGGGCTCACACCTCGACATGCTCCACGAGAGCCCGTACTGTATGGGCATGGCCTGGGAGCGGGACAACGTCTACTGGGTGTTTGACGGCCACAACAGCGCCATCGGTCGGTATGACTTCGCCGTGGACCACGGCGTCGGCTACGACGACCACAGCGACGGCATCATCGCCAAGTACGTCACCGGCTCTATTCTGCGCGTCGAGGGGGTTCCGTCTCACCTTGAGTTTGAGCAAGAGACGTCCTACCTCTACGTCGTCGACACCGGAAACAACACAATCAAGGTGCTCGACACCCTCACCGGCCAGCCCGGCTCTGATCTGCGCACCAAAGAAGGGGGCACGGAGCACTACGAGATGGACGACGCCGAGATGTGGGACCTCATCGCGGGCGCCGATCACGGCATGGTCGCCCCCTCGGGCATCGCCTTGGTCGGCGAGGTCTTGCTCGTCACCGACAACGCCACGAGCACCATCTGGGCGTTCACGGTGGAGGGTGAGCTGGTGGATCACCTCACCCTGGACGTGGAGCCCGGCGGCCTGATGGGCATCTGGGCCGACAGCCTGGACGAGATCTGGGTGACCGACGCCGTGGGCAAGCAGGTGCTTCGCATCAGCGGCAACTAGGGCGGCGACACGGGGCGGTGACGCGCCGGTCGGTCTGTTTTGCCAGGACAAAAAAGTCGCCAGGGGCCGGGGGAGTGCTGCTATTGTGGCGGCTCTCCCCGGAGTCCTTCGCACATGACGTCGAACGTTCGCACCCTGCTGTGGTCCGCCGCGCCCGCCCTCGTCGGCCTGGTCTTCGCCCCGAAGGTGGCCCACGCGGCTGATCTCCTTCAGCCGGACGCCGGGGCCCCTGGCGCGGCCGTCGTGGTCCACATCCTGTCCAGCGCTGGCGGCTTCACCGGCGCGGAGACGATCACGACGAGCTGCGCGGACGTCGTCGTCGGCCCGTCCGTCGTGAGTGATGGTGACGGCAACCCCAGCTCGCCCAAGACGAAGGCTGTTCTCAGCACGGTGTTCTTCATCGACGCGGACGCCATCGACGCCGACTGCACGGTCTCGGTCAACGGCGTGGCGCTCACGGCCTCGGGCGGCGTCGACAACATCTTCTCGATCATGACCCCGCTTCCGGCGCCTGTGGACGGCGGCGTCGGCGACGCGGACGGCGTCGCGGACGGCGTGCTCACCCTGGACTCGACACTACGCACAGACGGCGGCGTGCTCGTGCTGGAGGATCTCGACGTCCCCTCGACGGTCACCCTGATGGTGGACACCGACGATCCCGACACCTCCACCGCCGGGAACGAGGCGTACATGCCCCTCATCCTGCTGGTGAGCGGCGACGCCTTCATCGACGGAGACCTCGACGTCTCGGCGGCGGCGGGCGGTCGATACGGCACAGGCAACGCCCAAGGCGGGCGCCCAGGCGACGGCGGCGACGGCGGGCGCGGCGGCCCCGGCGGCGCGGGCGGCGGCGGCGGCGGCCCGAACGGCAGCACCTCGTCCACGGGCTACGCCGGTGCGGGCGGCGACGGCTTCGCGGGCGGCGGGTCGGGGCGCGGGACGTCCGCGAACACCCCGAACGGCGGCGACAGCGCGTTTGTGGCGGGCAGCTCGATCACCGGGGCGCACCACGCCTTCGGGGTGGGCGGCGGCGCCGGGATCGGCACGACGGGCACGCCGAACTGCTCGTCGGGCGCGGGCGGCTCGGGCAACCTCTGGGGCTCCGGCGGCTCGGCCACCTCCGACGGTTACGCCGCGGGGGCGGGCGGCTACGGCGGCGGCGGCGGCACGGGCACCTGGCAGCTAGATTATGGCGGCGGCGGCGGCGGCTTCGGCTCCAACGGCGTGAAGGGGGCGAGCAGCTCCTACGGCGGCGGCGCGGGCCTCGCCAACGGCAACAGCGAGCTGGTCCCGCTCATGGGCGGCTCTGGGGGTGGTGGCGGCGACGGCTGGATCGGCAGCTACGTCAACAACTACGCGGGCGGCGGCGGCGGCGGCGGCGGCGGCGCGCTGATGTTGGTCGCTTGGGGCGCCTTGGACATCACCGGCACGGTC
>JBEAVX010000859.1:0-3319 GCA_041160755.1 Pseudomonadota bacterium | reverse complement strand
CCGCCGCTGAGGCCGCCGCCGCCGAGGCCAAGGCCGCCGCGGATGCCAAGGCCGCCGCCGACGCCAAGGCCGCCGCTGACGCGAAGGCCGCCGCCAAGGCCGCCGCCGCCGCGAAGAAGGCCCCCAAGGCCGCGCCCGTGAAGGCCGCCGCCCCGGCGAAGGTCGAGGCGGAGGACGCTGGCGCCGGTCGCTCCAAGCTCACCCCGCACCTCGACAAGCTGGGCGTCGTCCCCGACGCTGAGCTCGCGAAGCTCACGGGCCTGTCGATCACCGCCGTGCGCAACTACCGTCACCGCAAGAACATCCCCGCGCCGTCTCGTCGCGCGGCGGAGGTCGCGGCGCCGGTGGCTGAGCCTGTCGTGGTCGCCGCGCCTGTGGTCGCCCCCGTGGTCGAGGCCCCTGTGGTCGCCGCGCCCGTGGTCGAGGCTCCGGCCGTGGTCGAGGCCCCTGTGGCCCCGGTGGTCGAGGCCCCCGTGGCCGTGTCTGTGGTTGGCGCTCGCGCCTACCGCGTGCACCTCACGAGCCGCGCCGCCATCGTCATCGGCTCGTCTTTGGTCGAGGCCGCTCAGAAGGCCGTGGCCTCGGGTGAGGAGGTGCTCTCCATCGAGCTCATCGGCGAGATCCTCGCCTGATCGAGCCCGCCGCTCGGTAAAAACGAGGCCCCCGTCGGTTCACCGGCGGGGGCCTTTGTTTGTGAGGGGTTCGCCTCGCTGGGCGTCTGAAGAGGTGGCTCAGCGCCAGTCGATGCGGAATCGAAACTCACCCAGGTCGTTCGTGATCGTGCGGCCGTACACACGCCCCGCCTCATCGGCCAGCTCGATGGAGCCGAACCGCACGGGCTCGTCACCCCACACGACCTGGCCCTCTACGATCTCACCCTCGGAGAGCGTGAGCGTCTCCTCGTCCATGAGCTCTTGTGCGCTGAGCGTCATGTGGGTGACGGCCGCGAGGCTGTCTGTGCTCGGGGTGAACGTCCAGCTCAGGGTGCCGTCGCTCACCGGGAGGCTGAAGTTTCCGAGATCGTCGGTGACCGTCTCGAACACGTTGCCCTCAAAGTCGACCTCTTTGGCCCGCACGAGCACGCCCGCCAGGGGGAGGCTCTCATTGTTCACGAGCGTGCCCGTCGCGGTCACCTGGGGGCGCAGGGTCATCACGCCCAGATCGGAGCGCCCGGCCTCAAACCGCACGGGCTCGGGCAGCCGCGACGGGCTGTAGCCGCTGTTCGCCGCAGGGAGCAGATAGACGTCATACTCGCCCGGCTGAACCCGCACGGAGAACCGACCGTTTGACGAGGTGTCGGCCTCGGTGACGAGGCTGCCATCGGGCGTGTCGTCCAGGCTGCGGGAGACGAGCCGAACGATGACCCCGCGCACGGTCTCACCGGCCATGTTCACGATCTCGCCATCGACGAGGTGGTCGCTCGTGAGGTCCCCATACTGTACGGGCACAAACGCGCCGTCCTCGGGGACGTCCACCAGGATCTCCTGCACCGGCACGCCGAGCACCGCGGCGGATCCGACACGCACGATCCACTCGCCGGGGTTCGCCCGCAGCGCATATCGACCGCCCGCGTCGGTGAGCACGGTGACGCCGGTGACGCCGGTCGTGGGCTCCACCAGCGCGACGGGCAGGCCCTGGACCGGGACGCCGTCGCCGTCTGTGACGCGACCCACAAACGGGACGCCATAGTCGAGGTAGCGGGAGAGATCCATCGTCCGCCCGCTGATCGACTGATCCAGGGCGACGACCAAGGGGAGATCCGTCGGAGACTCGGGCACCCAGGCCAACACATAGGCGTCGCTGGGCACGAGCGAGAGGCTGAAGCGCCCGGCGTCATCGGTGACGACGCTCGCGCCGATGATCGTGTCGGGCACCCAGGCGTCGAGGCGACCGATCACCCGCACGACCTCGCCGGGGACCTCGATGAGCGTCTGGGGGGTGGCGTCATATCCGGTGAGCACGCCGCTGACGCGGGTGGGCGTCGACATCTCCAAGACGATGGGGCCCTCGCCGGCCTGGGCGGTGAAGCTCTGGCTCAAGAGCGCGCCGTCGGTCTGGTTGTACGGCGGGAGCACGTCGAGGCGAAGGGTGGGCGGCGCGGGGACGGTCAGGCTGTCGCTGGAGTCAAACTCGGCGGCCTCATCCAGGTTTCCTTTTAGGGCGTAGTCGGCGCAGCCGCAGGCGCTCATGGCGAACAGCACGCTGAGGCAAGAGAAGCGTGAAGCGTGTTGGCTCATTGCACCACCTCCAGAGGCCACGACAGGCGCAGCTCGTGCTCTCGATCGCTCACGACGCACCCGAGGATCTGCCCATCGAGCAGGGGTTGATCCACCCGGAGCTTCACCTGCGACCCACCGTAGGTCTCCCCGGCGGGCATCGTCTCGGCGTCGCCGATGAAGCCGTCGTCGGAGAGCGTCCAGACGAACTGGAGCTTCGTGGGCTCCTCGTCCTCCACCACGATGTACACCGCTTGATCGCGGGACATCGTGATGGTCTCGCCAGGGGGGTGGTTCGCGTCGATCAAGACCGGCTCCAGGTTGGACGGGATGACCTCGATGGGGCCGAAGTAACATCCCGAACCAAAGGCAATGCAAAGGGCGGGCCAGAGCGTAAGGTGCCCTCCAGGAGCGCATTCTGTGAGGCGTCGCGCCCAGAGTCGCGACACTTGTGTCATGGTGCTGCGGCGGGCGCGCGGCATCTCACGGCCCCGGCGGGAGGGTGATGGTGGAGCCCGGCACACGCCCGGGCGGGATGTCCCAGCGCTGCGGATCCGCCTCGGGGCAGCCTAGCTCGACGACGTGGGCGGAGTCGGGATCATGCAGGGCCAACGCCCGGCCGAGCCCACCCAGCGCCCCCATGGACTGACCGTCTACGCGCAGGGCGCAGTCGTCGGCGAGATCCGTCGAGAACCGAAGTTGGAGCGGCTTCTTCACCAGGGTCACGTCAAACTGGCGGCGCTCTCCTGCGCTCACGGAGAAGGTGGTGGTGTAGTCCTGCGCCCAGGCGTTTCGTAGGGTGAGGGTGTGGACGCCGGGGCTCAGCGTGAGCGCGAGGGGCTGGCGCACCTGACCCACCTCGGCGCCATCGACGAAGACGTAGGCCCAGCCGACCTCGGTGAGCCGCACGATGAGCTCGGCGTCGCGGGCGGCGGGGGGCTGGCTCGCCGTGGCGGCGCCGTCGCTGGGCGCCTCGTTCGGCGCGGGCGTCCGGGCCCCCGTCGGGCGAGGCACCGCAGGTCGGGTTGGCGCCTCCGCGAGGGGGGCCGCGCCCGTCGGCGCCGGGGCCTCGGAGATCACGGCGACGGGCTGCACCTCCACGG
>JBEAVX010000858.1:0-2778 GCA_041160755.1 Pseudomonadota bacterium | reverse complement strand
TGCCGTCGCCCTCCCGCACGCTGGCGACCTCGCCTTCGGGGGCGCCGACGAGGCCTGAGAGATCGGCGCCGGGCAGAGCAGGGCAGTCATGCGTCTGGGAGAGCCAGGCCGCGAGCTTGTCCCGCGCGTCTTGGTCAAACCCAGCGAGACCCAAAACGGTCGGCACCACGTCGATGTGGCTCGTGAGCGCGCTCACGGTCACCGGCCCGGCGTCGGAGTTGGGGGCCTGGGGACGAACCAAGAACGGGACGTGGGTGGCCTCGTTGTACGCCGTGTGCCACTTCTCCATCATCATGCCGTGGGCTCCGGCGTACTCGCCGTGGTCGCCCAGAAACACCACCGTCGTCGTCTTGTCCAGCCCGGTCTCCTCCAGCACGTCGAGCACACGGTTGATGTGGGGGTCAACGACGGTGTGGAGCCAGGCGTAGATCTCCAAGAACTTCAGGCAGGCGTCGTCGGGATCCTCGGCCAAGGCGAAGGGGATGCAGCTCTGGAGGGTCGCCTGAACGCCCAGGCGGGCCTGGCCGGTGAGGTTCGGCAACATCACGCCGATCTTCGAGGCCAAGGCGAGGCCCATCTTATAGGCGTACTC
The DNA here is from genome assembly GCA_041160755.1 of Pseudomonadota bacterium. Classification (GTDB taxonomy): domain Bacteria; phylum Myxococcota_A; class UBA796; order UBA796; family CAJQPC01; genus JADKFE01. The sequence goes on along the minus strand of JBEAVX010000858.1, from coordinate 2,186 downwards.
GCGCTGGCAGGTGGGCTTGGTGGAGAGGTCTTCGTTCTGGGTCGGCGTGGGGTTCACCAGGTTGTCTGTGCTGAATCCCGTCTTGTTCAGCGGCACCGCGGCGCTGCCCCCGTTGGGCGGCAGGCTGCGCTGGCCAGGGAGCGGCACGGTCAGCGAGCCGAAGGGCGACTGCGCCGTCGGGTTGGCCGGGTCGGAGTCGGGTGTGGGCATCGCTTGGGAGATCACGCCGGGGTAGGTCGCGATGTCATGGGGGTTCGTCAGCGAGAGCACGGCGAGCCAGGGGCGGCTCTCTTGGCTGGGCTGGGGGCCGTCGGGGATCAGGTGGTCTTGGTAGCCGACCTTCCGCGCGTAGGGCAGGCCCATCGCTTTGCCCCGCAGGAACGCGACGGCCTGGTCCGTGAAGCCGATGTCGCGGTAGACGCCGAGGTTGGTGTTGAGGCTGCCGTGGGGCTCGGGCCAGCTCTCCTCCCAATGGGAGAAGCCGTAACGCTCAAGGCTGTGATCCGGCGGGTTGGAGACGTGCCACTTGCCGAAGTACGCCGTGTCATAGCCCCCGGCGCGCATCCAGGCGCCTAAGGTGGGCGGGCCGTTCTCGGCGAGCCAGGGGAAGTTCGGCGACTCGCCGCTCTTGAACAGCCCGTCGGTCTGGGTGACCCCGGTGCGGGTGCTGTATTGGCCGGTGTAGATCGTCGCCCGGCTCGGCGTACACGCGCTGGACGCGATGTGGTGGTTTCGGAAGACCCACGACCCTTTGCGCAGCCGCGCGAAGCCGGGCAAGGCCGCGAGGTAGGGGTTGTCGTCGCCGAGATCGTCGATGAAGCCCAGGATGCGGTTCAGCGCGTCGTTGAAGCCCGCGTCGGGGCCATACGAGAAGCGCGGGTAGCCGATCTGATCGCAGGTGAGGATGAGCACGTTCGGGCGGCCTTCGGCCCGGGGCGTGTGGGGCTGTCGCTTGGACATCGTGGCTCCTTCGTGGGTTGGAGCCTAGAGTGTAGGGCGAGGATCAGCCCAGGGCCGCCATCCCCATCCACAACCCCCCGACGGCGACGCTGAGCGCCCCGGCGACGGCCAGGGCCCGGGAGAGCTGGGCTTCGCGCACGAGCGCCCCGGCGCTGGCGGCGAAGGCGCCCATGGTGAGGAGCGCCGTGAGCCCGTATGCGCCGAGGTAAATCGCCGCGTCGCCCGTGGGCAAGGCCATCGCCGGGAGCGCGCCCAAGAGGTGACCCCCGCCCGCCGCGCCGTGGAGGATCCCGAACCCAAACGCCGAGTGCCGGTGGCGCGTGTGCTCGCCGACGATGGGGTGCTCGGGCTGATCCACCGTCGCATCACCGATGTGAACGTGCACATGGCCGTGGCCGTGGGTCGTGCCGTGGTCGTGGTCGTGGCCGTGCACGACGACGAGGCGGCTCTGGCGCAGGGTGCGCAGGCCGACGACGATCAGCAGCGCGCCGACGGCCAGCTCCGCCCAGCCCGAGAGCGCGTCCAGGTTGACCCGCTCCCGCAAGACCTGCCCGACGCCGCCGAGCGCCAAGACGCCGAGGCCATGGCCCAAGCCCCACGACGCGCCGACGGCGAAGGCCCGGCGGCGATCCGCCACGGCGAAGGGCAGGACCGCCGCGAGGTGATCCGGGCCGGTGAGCACATGCACCGCGCTCGCGGTGACGGCGCCGAGCGCCAAGAGCGGCAGCTCCATTCGTAGCTCCGAGGAAGGCGCGCCACTAACCCCGGCCGGTGTGGACCGGCAAGGAGCGCTCTGCGATGAGTTCCTCCGCGCCGCGAAGGCCCCGACACGTTATCCGCGACAGGTGAGCCTCCGATTCCGCGACGCCGACCGACGGGTGATCCTCGGCGTGCATGACCTGCTGAGCGTCGGCCCCCGCGAGGGCAGCCTACGCCTGAACCTCGCCCAGTCCCAGCAGGCGCGGATGGCCGCGGGCCGCGCCGTTCACCAAGACGTGCAGGCCAGCCGACTCGCTGAAGACGAAGAGTTCATCGCCGAGCACCCCATCCGCGTGACCTTCCCGGTCTTGGGCTGGGACTGCACCATCCGGGGCCGCCTCGACGGGCTCAGCCGCGAGGCTGGTCAGCTCTGGGTCGAGGAGTACAAGTCCACAGGCCTCAACGCCCGCATGTTGGCCGACACGCGGCTTGAGGACTGGCCCGACTACCGCGCCCAGGTCGCCCTG
>JBEAVX010000846.1:0-11247 GCA_041160755.1 Pseudomonadota bacterium | reverse complement strand
GCTCGTGCACGGCTACGGCGTCAACGCGGGCTGCCTGCTCGTGCTCGCCACCACCCTGCGCCAGCGCGGCTTTCGTTGGGTGTGGCCGGTGACCCTTCGGGGCCGGGGCCTCGACGCCCAGGCCGCGTCGTTGGCCGACCGCATCGACCGGCTCCGGCAGGTCACGGGCTTTGAGCAGGTGGACCTCGTCTGCCACTCCATGGGGGGGGTCGTCGCCGCGATCTGCCTGCAACAAGGCGACACCGCCCGCAAGGTCCGTCGCCTCATCACCTTGGGCACGCCCTGGCGGGGCTCCAAGCTCGCGGTGTTTGGGCGGCGAGACGAGGCGGATGAGATGCTCTACGGCCACCCGAGGCTCATGGCGCTCGGGCCCTTGCCGGTGCCGGTCACGAGCCTCTACAGCCGCGCCGACCACATGGTCATCCCGTCGTCGAGCGCCGTCGTCGAGTGGGCGGAGACGGTGGAGGTCCCGTGGTGTGGGCACATGGAGCTGCTGTTCTCGGCGCGGGTCTACCGGGCCTTGGTGCACCTGCTCACCCGCCCAGCGCCGGGTGAGCTGCCCGCCGCGCCCCTCGACGGCGACGCGCCCGAGGTGGACGGTCCCGTCCCCTTCCCCGCCGATCAGCTCGCATGAGCCTCCTCGACAAACGCATCGTGCTCGTCACGGGCAAAGGGGGCGTCGGCAAGACGACGGTGACCGCCGCCATCGGCGCCGCCGCCGCCGCCGCCGGGCGCCGCACCCTCATCGCCGAGATCGGCGGCGCCCGCCGGGTTCACGCCTTGTTCGGCGCCCCGGAGTCCACCTACAAGATCGCCCCGCTCACGAAGAACCTGTACAGCCTCTCGATCACCGCCGATGAGGCCATCGAGGACTACGTTCTCCAGCAGATCCGCGTGCGGGCGCTGTTCCAGCTCGTCTTCCGCAACCGGGTGATGGGCCCGTTCATCGACGCCGTGCCCGGCCTGCACGACCTGGTGCAGCTCGGCAAGGTCTTCGACCTCTCCCGGCAGACCAAACGTGGCTCGTTGGAGTGGGATCTCCTGCTCATCGACGCCCCGGCGACGGGCCACGGGCTCACGATGCTCGCCTCGCCGCTCTCGATGATGGAGCTCACCGGCCGGGGCCCGTTCTACGAGAACGCCCGTCTGGTGCACGACGTCTTCATGGACCCAACGCGCACCGCCTTGGCCTTGGTGTCTCTGCCCGAAGAGATGCCCGTGAACGAGACGCTGGATCTCTACGCCCGCCTCGGCCCTTACCAGCGCCAGGTGCAGCTCCTCGCGCTGAACGAGCTTCACCCCGAGCCCTTCGGCGCGCTTGAGCTCTGGGAGCAGGCCCGGGGCGCCTTCGGCGACTCGGTCGCCGTCGCCGAGGCCCTTCGCCTCACCGACCGCGCCGTGGCCCGGGCCCGACGCCAACGCCTCGCTCGGGAGCGCCTCACGGGCCTCGGCGGCGCCCCGCTTCGGGAGCTGCCGTTCTTGTTCCGCCGGGATCTCCGCGAGGCCGATGTCCTCGGCTTGGGCCGCCGCCTGCTCGGAGACGCCTCTTGAGCGGCCCCCAGCTCTACATCTGCTGCGGCTCGGGCGGCGTCGGCAAGACGACCACCTCAGCGGCCTTCGCCCTTCAGCTCGCCCTGAGCGGACGGCGCGTCGCGGTGTTGACCATCGACCCCGCCCGTCGCCTCGCCGACTCTCTCGCCGTGGGCCCCTTGGGCAACGAGCCGCAGACGGTGCCCCTGGAGCGCCTGAACCCCGCGCCAGGCGGCCAGCTCGACGCCATGATGCTCGACATGAAGGCCACCTTCGACGACGTGGTGCGCCGCTTCGCCCCCGACGCCGAGAGCCGCGACCGCATCCTCCAGAACCGCTACTACCGCTTCGTCTCTACACGCCTCGCGGGCTCGCATGAGTACATGGCGATGGAGCGCATCTTCGCGCTGTACGAGCGCGGCCACTACGACGCCGTCGTCCTCGACACCCCGCCCACCCGGCACGCCTTGGAGTTCCTCAAGGCCCCCGAGCGCATGTCGAACCTCATGGACGAGGGGGTGATGCACTGGCTGAGCCTGCCCCGAGACTCCTTCGGCTTCCGGGCCCTGGAGCGTGGCTCTGAAGCGGTCGTCTCCGTGCTCAAGCGGCTCATCGGCGGGGAGACCATCGAGGAGATCGCCGAGTTCTTCCACGTCTTTCAGGGCATGTGGAGCGGCTTTCGTGAGCGCAGCGTGCAGGTGCGCGCGCTCTTGCGTGGGCCGAACACGCGCTTCTTGTTGGTGACCACGCCCGCTCCGGCGGCCCGCGCCGAGGCCCAGGAGTTTGTGCAGCTCCTCCGGCGCGACGGCCTGCCCTTCGGCGGCTTCTTCGTGAACCGGGTCTTGCCCGCGCCCACCACCGGCCAGGCGCTCTCCCCGGAGCTGCTCCCGGCGCGCCCCGAGGCCATCCCCGAGGCCGCGTGGGCCCAGATCTGCGCCGGGGTCCGCCAGGCGACGGTCGTGCAAGCGCGGCTGGCGACGGCGGAGGCCCCTGCCCTCGCCGAGCTTCGCCGCGAGGCCGGGGACGCGCCCTTGTGGACCTTGCCCGAGCAAGACGCCGACGTGCACAGCCTCGACGCCTTGGCCGCCGTCAGCGCCCTGCTCGCGCCCGCCGTGGCCCAGCTCTCACGTCGCTGAGCCCGCGGCGTCGGTCACTCCGTCGTCGTCGCCTCGTCGGGGCGCTCGCCGCCGTTGAGGACCTCATACGTGATGCTGATCGTCGTGCCGCGCGGCGGGACGTAGCTGCCGTCAAAACGTACGATCCAGTACACGGCGTCGTACGTCCAGCCCGTCGCGGCGTCCATGGGGATCAGCTCGTCGCCGACGACCACCTCGATGGTCTCCTCGACGGCGGCGTTGGAGAGCGCGAAGGTGCTGAGGATGCCCGAGGCCTCTAAGCCCAGCTCCTCCATGAGCCCGCTGTAGTCGGTCTCGCAGATGTCGCCGACGATGCCGCCGGTGCCTTCAGCGATGGACCAGTACCGCGCGCCGGGCCAGGAGTCCGAGCAGCCCGCGGCGACCTCGGGGCCGACGATGGCCGAGGCCAGCACGCGGGCCTCAGAGCCGTCCTTGAGATCCTTGAAGTCTTGGACGAAGTCGGCGACCGGGAGAAGCTGATCGCGCTGGTCGTAACAGGCCGAGCCCGGCTGACCGGCGAGGGCGTCACCGTCGGAGCAGTCGTTCTCGTCGGAGACGAAGATGATGGAGAGGTGGGCGTCGGGGCGCAAGAAGCCCGCGTTCGCGCCGGAGACCATCGGCTCGGTCACCGCGCGCAGGGCCGCGGAGAGGCCCTTCTCTTGGTCGGCGCCTTCGGTGCCGACGGTGACGCGGTCGCGGAACATCTTCACATAGTCGTCTTCGCCGGTGATCACCTTCGGCTTGCCCACCAGCTCACCCCGGTTGGGGTTGTCGGTGTCCATGTCGGTGGTGATCACGCCGAGGTGGAAGTCGATGTTGGCGTCGGCGATGGAGCCGATGAAGGTCTCAAAGGCGCTGGAGACCCGCTCTTGCTCTTGCTGCATCGACACCGAGTCGTCGATGACCCACAGGATGTCGACCTGGTTCACCGGCTCTTGGAGGAAGGTGTCGGTGTTCGAGTTGCGCGCGACGTTGTAGTCGTTCTCGCAGCCGACGATCGTGAGGACAGACAGGAGCGGGAAGAGACGCAGCATACAGAGCTCCCAGGTCGAGACCGAGGTGTGACGCCATTACTATAGCCGCGCCCGGGGCGGCTCCACAAGTGAGAGCCCGTTGAAGGCGCGCTGGATCACGTCTTGGCCTCGCCCACCCGGCCTAAGGCTTAAACGAGGCCTCGGCGATGCACAGGTCGTTGAACTCGGAGCCGGCGTAAGCCTTCGTGAAGGTGACCTTCACGGAGCTGGTGTTCACCGGCGTGAGCTTGATCGTCTGGGGCAAGAAGAAGTCTTTGATCGCGACCTCTTGCGTGCTGCCATCGGAGAAGCGGAGCGTCGCCGTCGCCGCCCGGTTGCCCTTCTTGTGGTAGGCCGGGCTGTAGGCGTTGCCGTTCACGAGCACGAAGCTGCCGACGGTGGTGGGCTGGGCGAAGGTGAACTCAAGCCACTGGTTCGTGCCGTCGCCTTTGTCGCCCTCGCACCACATCGAGTCCAGCACGCCGTCCTCGACGTTCTTGGGCTCGTAGTTGCCGTCCGCGTCGGCCGGGTAGACCGAGCTGGCCTTGATCCCGCTGACGGCCACGGTCTCCGCCGGGCTGTTGTCGAAGATGATCAGCTCGGAGATGACGGTGTCGTTGAAGGTGCTGCCCGAGTAGATGCCCTTGACCTTGACCTTCACGAAGCTCGTCGCCACGGGCTTGTCGATCTTCACCACCTGGGGGACCATCTCGTCCTTCAAGGTGACGGTCTGGGTGGAGCCGTCGGAGAAGCTGATCTCCATCTCCTTCACGCGGTTGTGCCGCACGAAGTAGTCATAGGTGTACCAGTTGCCGTTCCAGATGCGCAGCTCGGTGACGACGGGGGTGCCGTCGAGGTCGTACCGAATCCACGAGCCCAAGCCCGAGGAGCTGGTGTCGCCCTCCACCCAGACCGTAGAGAGCTTGCGGTCGAAGCTGTTCTTGACGTCGTAGCTGACCTCCGCGTCGTCGGGCAGCGAGGTGGAGGCCTCGGCGCCGATCGGCTTGAGAGGCTTGGCCTCGACCCCAGCGCTTAAGAGCAGAAGCGCGGCGGTGAGGCAGAGCTTGGGACCAGACATGGGGCGTCTCCTTCCGAATCAGCGAGAGGGGGTGCTGCCGTGGACCCGCGAGGCGAGCGTCGGCTTCCAGAGGGCTCTCAGAAGTTGATCGTCGCGCTGAGCCGCGCGCCATCGAACCCCGGGAGCATACGACACTGGCCCCCCGCGCAGCGGATGCCCGCGCGGTAGGCGCCATAAAAGAGCTTAAACGTCATGCCGTCGGCGGGTTGGAGCTGGAGCTCTCCGGCGGCGTAGAGGTTCTCGTTGATGTTGCCGACGCTGTCGATCAGCGGGTCGTCCGTCCAGTCGGTGTAGCCGACGATGGACACGCCGTGGCCGAGGTGCACCGCGGCGTTCGCCGTGAGGAGCGTGAAGTCGGTCTGTTGGTTGAGGTTCTCGCCCCACATGAAGTAGCGGAGATCCCCGCCGATCTCGCCGTGCGCGCTGCCGATGGGGAAGCCCAAGGAGAGATCGACGTGCGCCATGCGGTCGGCGCCGAGATCGACGCCGCCGGGCAGCGCATCGCGCTGGTCTACGCGGAAGCCTGCGTTGGCCAAGACATGCACCGAATCCGCGATCCAGTCCACGCCCGCGACGGGGTGGATGATCGTCTCTGGCGCGCGGTTGAAGTGTAGGCCGCCCAGCTCGCGGTCGCGGAAGAGGCCCAAGGTCAACGACGGGGTCAACACGCCGGGCTTGGCGGCGACGTCGGCGCGGATACGCACGCCGCTGATGTCGTTCGAGTTCACCGCCGCGCCGGAGTCTTCAGTGATGACCCGCTCGTACTCCAAGGTGGGGCCGACGGCGACCTCGTAGAGATCCCGGCTCACCACTGCGTTCACGCGCTCGACGTCTTTGTAGTGTTTGCCCTCGACGAGCAGCGCCACGCGCCCAGGGTACGCCGCCGCCGAGCCATAGACCGCGTAGCCGGGCGCGTTGTCCTCGACGCCGAGCACCTCGCCGCCGGGGTACAAGAACAGGTCACCTTCAGCGAAGAGATCGAGGCCGAGCACCCCGAAGGCCTCGACGCTGGCGCCGGTGATCGCCGCGTCAACGCCCCGGGCGTAGCCCTCCCAAGGCTGGGCGTCTAAGTCGGCGCGGTCGGCGAAGGAGTACACGACGCTGTGCGCGCCGAGGTTCAGCGGGCCGAGGCCGTACCGATCCACCCGCAGGCCGCTGACCATGTGCCAGTGATCCGGGCGGATCTGCTGCTTGTTCGGGTTGTCTTGCCAGACCTGCTGGGCGTTCGTGACGCCGCTGACCGCCGTAAGATCCCAAGACCCCAAGGTGACCTTGGCGTGGGCGCCCCGCAGGGACGAGTCGATGTCGATGTTCGTGTTCTTGACGAGGCTCAAGGCCAGGCCGCGCCCGAAGGCGATGTAGCCGTCGCCGACGAGGAGCTGGGCCGTGTCGCCTTGATAGCCCAACCACAGCTTGTCGAAGTTCGCGTAGGCCAAGGGCAGCGGGAAGGTCACCCCGTCGGCGTGGAGGTCGAACTCGTTCACGCGCACGTCGTTGAGGTAGTAGTAGGCCCCCAACATCGCCACGGTGTCGAGCTGCACGCCGAGCTGCAGCGGGCCCCGGTCGACCTTCATGTTGATCCGGTTCACCAGCTCCCAATAGTCGAAGAGGTGGTCCTCCTCGGGGAAGTCGGGCAAGGTGCGATCGTCGCGCCAGTACCGAAACTCCAGATCGTCTTGGCCGCTGACGCTGACCTCCGGGCGGGCGTCCCCCTCCCCGGCGGCGGCGACCCCAGACGTGAGCACGCCCAGGACCAAGATCAGGGCCTGGGCGGCGGTGGCGGAGGGCGTGGCGCGCGGCGGCATCGGTTCAGGGCGCGGCGGGCGGCGCGGCGGGCGGCGCGACGGTCTTGGCGGCGGCGAGGGCCTCAACGGCCAGCTTCACCCGGCGCTCCGTCTCGACCTCGTCCCCGGCGGTGTAGCCCTGGTGCTGCCAGAGCACCTTGAGATCCGGCCCGATCAGCTCGCTGTAGGGCAAGGTCTTGTTCGGGTTGTACTGGCTGACGACCTTGGTGTCGGTGTCGAGCAGCACGGGGAAGGAGTAGCCCTTGGACTTGATCAGCGGCTTCACCCGGGAGACCGAGCGCGCGTCGTCGGCGCTGATCATCAACAAGACGAAGCCCTTGTCTTTGTAGGTGTCGTAGAGCTTCTGGAGGTGGGGCATCTCGACCTGACACGGCGCGCACCACGTCGCCCAGAACGAGATCAGCGTCACCTTGCCCGCCATGTCCTTCAGGCTCACGGGCTTGTTGTCGATGTCTCGGAGGGTGAACTCGGGGGCGGTCTGGCCCTCCCCGGCGTGGGGGTTCGCGCCGGGGGCGGCGAGCGCGAACAAGAAGACGAGCACAAGGGCGAGCCAGCGACGCATGGGGACTCCTCTCAGGTTTCCCTCTGAACAGGCGACGTGCATATCCTATTCGACCTGGGGACGAGGTGACGTGAAGTTCCCGTCCAGGCCACGGCCAAACCGAGGGCCCGCGCGGTGTGTTAGCTTGCGCGCCATGAGCGCCAAGATCCTGATCGTTGATGACGAGCCGAACATCCGCAAGGTGCTCCGCGCGCTGCTGATCTCCGACGGGTACGCCGTCGAGACCGCCGCGGACGGCCAGGAGGCGATCGAGCTCATCCAGCACCACCGCTTCGACGCCGTCATCACCGACCAGAAGATGCCGCGCGTAGACGGCCTTCAGCTCCTCAACTGGGTGAAGGCCCACGACGCGGCCCTGCCCGTGATCCTCATCACGGCGTTTGGCACCGTGGACGCGGCCAAGGAGGCGATCAAGCTCGGCGCGCATGACTACCTCACGAAGCCCTTTGACCAGGACGAGCTCAAGCAGATCCTCGCCAAGGCCGTGCCGACGCGCCGCGCCCGGGCCCGCACCGATCTCGCCACCTCCAGCGGCCGCTTCGACATCATCGGCCGCGTGCCCTCGATGCAGCGCGTCTTTGAGCTGATCACCCGCGTCGCCGACACCCCGGCCACCGTGCTCATCTCCGGCGAGAGCGGCACAGGCAAAGAGCTCGTCGCCCGGGCGCTGCATGACCAGTCGGGCCGCCGCGACGGGCCGTTTGTGGCGATCAACTGCGGCGCGATCCCCAAGGATCTCTTCGAGGCGGAGCTGTTCGGCCACGAGCGCGGCGCGTTCACCGGCGCCCACACCACGCGCCCGGGCCGGTTTGAGCTCGCGGACGGCGGCACGCTGTTTCTGGACGAGGTCGGTGAGCTGCCGGCGGATCTCCAGGTGAAGCTCCTGCGGGTGCTCTCGGATCGGTCGTTTGAGCGCGTCGGCGGCGGGCGATCGATGACCGTGGACGTGCGCCTCATCGCCGCGACCAACCGTGATCTCAACGAGGCCACCCAACAAGGCGGGTTTCGCCAGGACCTCTACTACCGGCTCGCGGTGATCCCCGTGCAGCTCCCGCCCCTGCGTGAGCGCCGGGACGACGTGCCGCTCCTCATCCAGCACTTCTTGGAGCGCTTCGCCCGCCGCCTCAACCAGCCGGTGAAGACCTTGGGCGACGACGCCCTCGCCGCGCTCATGGCGTATCGCTGGCCGGGGAACATCCGCGAGCTGGAGAACCTCATCGAGCGCGCCGTGCTGCTCAGCGACGGCGAGAAGCTCACCCTGGGCGACTTCCCCTTGTTGATGCCCGCGCCCCAGGCCGAGCCGACGCTCACCGTCGAGGGCGAGGACCTCTGCCTGCGCGAGTACGTTCGAGTGCACACCGTCAAGCTGGAGCGCGATCGGATCCGCCAGGCCCTTGAGAGTGACCACCACAACGTCACCCGCGCGGCGCGGCGGCTGGGCATCTCACGAAAGAGCCTCCAGACCAAGATGAAAGAGTATGGGCTCCGCGAGGAGCCAGGGACTTGACCCCGGCGCTATCACCCTCTACCCTCTGGCCTATGACTTCCCTGCTGATGCTCGCCGCGACCTCCGCCGCGCTGGCCGCTGAGGTCACCGACCTCCCGCCCCAGCTTCGCGGCAACGTCACCATCGCTTACACCCCGGTGATTCAGACCGGCTCCCTCATCGAAGACGAAGTCTCGGTGGGGCGCATGACGACTGAAGATCACGTCTTGCGCATCGGCGGCGCCTTCGCCCCGGCGCCGGGGGTGGCGATCTGGTTCCAGGCCCCGATCTACCTCAGCTCTCGGGTCGGCTTCACCGACACCCGTGAGATGGCGTACGACCCGACGATCGGCAAGGGCTCGCTCGCGTATGGGGATGAGACCGACGCCGACCCCTTCCGCGCCGGGAGCGGCGTGGGTGGGCTCTGGCTCGGCGCCCGGGGCACGCCGTTCAGCGAAGAGTTCGCCGGACGCGGCAACCGCGCCACCTGGCTCATCGACGTGGGCCTGCGCACCAAAGACGAGACGAACATTTACTCCGCCGACCCGGCGACGGATCCCCCCACACGCGGCGGCGGCCCCGGCGCGGGCGCGTTCATGCTGCGCAACGGCTTCTCTACGACCCGGGGCATCTCCCAGCCGTACCTTCAGGTGACCTGGCTGCGCCAGGGCGTGGTGCCGGTGAACCTCTACGACGACGCGGGCGCCTTGGTCACCACCGACGCCCAGGTCGCCCCGGCGGATCTCGTCGATATTCGCGGCGGTGTGCAGGTGCGGGTGGCCGAGAACGAGGTCAACTCCTCGGCCCTCGATCTCGACTTCCGCCTCGGCTTTGACTACAACTCCCCCGGTCAGATCCCCTCTGGGCTCTACCTGCCCTCAGTGCTGCCGGTGACGGCGGGCACCTTGGTGGACACCGGCGAGTACTCCAGCGCCGGGGTCGGCTTTGGCATGTACTGGCGCATGTTTAAGTACCTCAAGCTCGACATCGTCACCGACGTCTCCTACGTCATGCCGCGCCAGCTTGAGCAGCCTTACCCCGTCTACACCGGCCCCGACACCCTGCTGATCAGCGGACAGGCCCGGCTCAACGTGCTCATCTACTGATCGGGGTTGAGCTGGCGCTCTAACTTCAGGAGCGCCGAGTAGGCCTCGTTTCGGCTCACGCCCCAGCGCTGGGCCAAGGCCGCGGAGATCTCGCCGAGGCTCGCGTCTTCGCCGAGACTCAGCGCCTCGGCTTTGGGGGGCTCGCCGGGGCCGACGACCAGCGCCACCTCGCCCAAGATCGGCGTCTCGCGGGCGTGTAGGGCCGCCGCGAGGGCGGGCGCGGGCGCGAGGCGGACCTCTTCGTGGAGCTTCGAGAGCTCACGGCAGAGGCAGACCTCTCGATCGGGCATCAGCTCGGCGATGGCGGCGACGCTCTCGACGGTGCGGCTCGGCGCCTCAAAGTAGACGAACGCGCCAGGGAGCGCCTGGGCGTCGCGTAACCAGCGGCGCAGCGGGCCGGGCTTCCGCGGCGAGAAGCCCAGAAACGTCGCCGGGATCGCCTGAATGCCCGAGACGGAGAGCGCCGTGGCCATGGCGGACGGCCCGGGCGCGCTGAGCACAGGCACACCTTGGGCGTGGCACAGGCGCACGAGGTGAACGCCGGGATCGGAGATCGCCGGGGTGCCCGCGTCGCTCACCAGCACGACCTTGGCGCCGCCGATCAGCTCCCCCATCAGGCCTTCAGCGCGCTGGGCCTCCTCGTGGCCGCGATAGCTCACGATGCGCGGCGCGGGGATCTTGAGCGCGGAGAGCAGCTTGCGGGTGACCCGGGTGTCTTCAGCGGCGATCAGGTCCGCCGAGGCGAGCAGCTCCCGCGCGCGCACGGAGAGATCCCCCAAGGTGCCGATCGGCGTCGCGAGCACAAACAGCGGCATCGGGACCTCCGCGCACGGCGCTAGGCGGGATCGTCGAGGAAGGTCACCCGAAACCCATCCGGGCTGGGCTCCACGAGGGCGACGAGCAGGCAGACCTCGTCAAACGGCGCCTCGTAACGCTGCAAGAACGCCTCCGTCGCGGCGTCGATGCGGCTGAGCTTGCCCGCGTCGATGGACTCCAGGCCGGAGTCATCGTCGGGCTCACGCAGCTTCACCTCGACCACACGCAGGCGATCGTCTCGGCGCGCGACCAGGTCCAGCTCACCGCCTCCTTCCCGAAAACGACGCGCCAGGATCTCCCATCCATCGGACTGGAGGACCCTGGCGACGTGATCTTCGGCTTGAAGACCGGCGAGGTTGGCCTGACGGCGAGCCGCCGAGGCGTCGCTCACGCGGTGCGGGGGCCCGTCTCGCGGATCTCGCGGAGGCGAGCCTTCTTGCCCTGGAGCGCGCGCAAGTAGTAGAGCTTGGCGCGGCGGATGCGGTGGCGGCTCTTGACCTCGATCTGCTCGACCACGGGGGCGTAGAGCGGGAAGATACGCTCGACGCCGACGCCGTTGGAGATCTTGCGGACGGTGATCGTCTCGCGGATGCCGCCGTGCTTGCGGGCGATGACCGTGCCCTCGTACACCTGGATGCGGGTCTTGGCGCCCTCGACGATGCGGACGTGCACGCGGATGGTGTCGCCGATGCCGATCTTGGGGTGGGTCTTGGGC
>JBEAVX010000814.1:0-3571 GCA_041160755.1 Pseudomonadota bacterium | reverse complement strand
CAACAATAGAGCGGGAGATTGGGAGGTGGAATCTGGGGCTCCCGTTCGAGGCGGTCCATGACAACCAAGCCGACCAGGTCCACCTTCGCCTCCGTGAGCCCGAAGAAGTGTTCATACGCCTGTTTGGGCTGTTGGACGTAATGAACGAAGGGCCTTGAGAGGTGTGGGAGCACGGCGTGGTCAAGACGCTCGGCAAAGCGTCGCAGGATCTCCAGGTCGGTAGAGCCCTCTAGGTACATCACCCAGCCGGTCTGCTCAGCCTTGATGTAGTGTTCAAAGCCGATGGTGCGGAGCGCCTTCATCGTCTGCGCGCCGCTGTTCATCAAGTGGGGACGGCCCACGAACGCGACGATGTTGTCCCCACGTCGGGCGGCCTCGTTCAACATCACTTCGGAGTGGCTGGCGGCGATCAACTGGCATTGACGCTCTTCCGAGACGTCCTTGAGCACGCTGTAGATCTGTTGTTGCCGTAGGAACTCCAGGTGCGCGTCAGGCTCGTCCAACAACAGCACGCTCCCTCGCTTGGACTTGTAGAACCAAGCGAGGATCATCAGCGTCTGCTGCAGCCCGCGGCCCGCCGCAGAGATGTCGAGGTGCCGCGCGCCGTTGTGGGAGTAGCTCAGCGTGAGCTCTCCGCGGGAGAGGATGTGCTCGGGCTCGTGCAGCGTGACGCCGAACAACTCGCTCATGCGCCGCGTGACCTTCTCCCAGCCGCCCTTGCTCGGGTGAACGTCGTGGCCCGGGGGAGCGGGGTCGAGGTCACCTCGATACACGGCGTAACAGAGGTTCCTCAAGACATCGGCGGATTTTCCTTCGCCCAGGTGCTGGTTGATCGTGCCGTCTTGCAAGAAGTACTCAACGCTCGCGAGCCCCGACATCGGCGGCAAAAGCAGGATGTTCGCTTGGGAGAGGATGCGGCTCGCCTCCTCATGCGGGCCGGCGGGGTTACCCCTCGGCCAGACCGGCTCACAGCGCAGCGCCTCGCCGCTTGAGTAGTTGAAGCGCATGCACAGCTCCCACTCCTGGCCTTCATCAAAGTCGCCAGTCACGGTGATCTCGATCTTGACGTGATCTGTGCTCTTGCGGTCTTTGAGCTTATCGGTGGGCTGGGCGACGAGGTTTCGCCAGAGCTGCAGCGCATGGGAGACCGGCACGGAGACGATGTCTTTGCGGTTGATCGTCACGCCGATGCGCTTCTCGGCGGCGGTGTCGGCCTTTCGCCGCTCCAGCCACATCATCAGCCCAAAATGCCAGAGCGTGAGCGCTTGGAGCGCGGTCGTCTTCCCCGAGTTGTTGGGGCCGATGAAGACGACGGACTGCGAGAGCTCGATGGTGACGTCATCAAACCGTTTGAAGTTCTTGATGCGCAGTCGCTGAAGCACAGGGCCACCTTGGCGTAGGTCGAGCCCAAGTTTACTTCACGGACGCTGGTCCTGCACAACCACGCTCAGCGCAGATGCCCATAGATCGCCGCGCAGACGGCGGTGGCGGCCATGAACCCGGCGAGGTCGGCGGTCACACCGGCGAGCACGGCGTGGCGGGTGCGGCTGATGCCGACGGCGCCGAAGTACACCGCGAGGATGTAGAAGGTCGTGTCGGTAGAGCCTTGGAGCACGCTGGCGAGGTTGCCGATGTAGCTGTCGGGGCCGTGGGTGTTGATCAGCTCGCCCATGAGCGCGAAGGCGCCGGAGCCCGAGAGCGGCCGGATGAGCGCCATCGGCAGCACCTCGCCGGGCATGCCCAAGGGCGCGGTGACCACGCCGAACCACGAGGTGAGCGCCGTCATCGCGCCGGAGCCCCGGAACATGCCGACCACGGCGAGGATCGCCACCAGGTAGGGGATGATCGTCAGGGCGGTCGTGAAGCCCTCTTTGGCGCCGCGGATGAAGGTCTCGTACACCTTCACCCCTTTGGCCCAGCCAAAGCCCAACATCAGCACGAACAGCGACGGCACCACCCACTGACCGCTCGTGGTGGAGAAGGCCCGCAGGCTCGCGGACTCTTCAGCGCTGAGGCCCAAGGCGGGGCCTACGGCGGCGGCCAAGGCGGGCAACACCAGCACCGCGAGGGCCGAGACGAACACCAGGCGCAGGATGAGCACGGCGCGGTCGCTCACGGGCTCTTGAGAATCCGCCATCAAGGCCTGCACCTGGGCGCTCTCCTCGGCGGCGGCCTGGGCCTCGCCCTCGGCGATGGGCTCGTTGTCTAAGGAGAACCGCCGCAGACGCTGGTAAAACTTGGTGGCGATGATCGCCGTGACCGTGGCCATCGTCGTCGCGAACAAGGTCGGGGCCATGATGCCGAAGGGGTCCACGGAGCCCGCCGCCGCGCGCACGCCCATCACGCCCGTGGGCAAGATCGAGAGCCCCGAGGTGTTGATCGCCAAGAACAGCACCATGGCGTCCGTCGCGACGCCGGGGCGGCGGTTGAGGCGGCTGAGCTCCTGCATCGCCTTGATGCCCAGCGGCGTGGCGGCGTTGGTCAGGCCGATCATGTTCGCGGCGATGTTCATGATCATCGCGCCCATGGCCGGGTGGTCTGGGGGCACGTCGGGGAAGAGCCGCACCATCACCGGCCGAATCGCCCGGGAGAGGATGCGCAAGAGCCCGCCCTCTTCAGCGACCTTCATCAGCCCCAAGAACAGCGCCATGTAGCCCACGAGGCCCAAGGCGAGGTCCACCGCCGCCTTCGCGCCGTCAAAGGCGCCTTTGGACGTGGCCTCCATGGTGCCGCTGAGGGCCGCCACGATGAAGGCCGCGAAGACGATGAACAGAAAGACTGGGTTCACAGGGGCTCCCGGCGGGTCTCCGAGAGCATAACCAGCCGGGATCTCTCTTGCGTCGTCAAGAGTTGTTTAGTCCAAGCCCGCCATGCGCGCCTGGAGCATGAACCGGAAGAGGTGGTCAAAGACCTCGGCGTAGTTGACGAGCTGCTGGGCGGAGCTGGCCCACAGGGTGAGGCCGTGCTCCCGGATGAGCAGGCCGGGCACCCGGGGCGGGCTGGCGGCGACCCGGGCGCGGATCTCCCCGGCGATGCGGGGCGCGTCGGGGTGGTTCTCGAACACGGGGATGGTGATCTCCGGGCCGACCTCCCAGATGCCGAAGGCCTTGAGGTGCTCCAGGGCGGGCAAGGGCAGCTCATCCTGGAGCGCCATGCGGGCGACGAGCTGGGCCTCGGCGGGCAAGAGCTGGGCGACGTAGCGCGCGCCGGGGAAACGATCGTAGAGCGCGAGGTGAACGGCGGCGGCGGTGGAGGGCTTGTCCTGGGCGCGACCTTTGCGCAGGATCTGACCGTCGATGGCGATCTGCAAGAAGTCGTCTTCGCGCAGGTTGTCCTTGGGGCGCATGAGCGCGGTGATCTCAATGGAGCCATCGGGCAGGCGGCAAGAGAGGTTGCCCGCGGCGCCGGCCATCCAGCCGCGCTCATAAAAGCGCCGCGCCAAGGTGGCGAGGGTGGCGCGCGGGTCCGCCGGGGCGGTCATCATGGGCTCCAGGGTGAAGGGGAACAGGCGCCGTCGCGACGGTGCGTCGCTGAGCGTCGGGTATTGTCGCATAGGTTGGGGGATGGGGGG
>JBEAVX010000850.1:0-5961 GCA_041160755.1 Pseudomonadota bacterium | reverse complement strand
AGGTCGCGGTGAGCCCCGCGTCGGCCTCCAGCATGTCGTCTTTGGGGGTGGTCGGGGCCAGATCGCCGCTCTGCAGGCTCCACAGCAGCTCATAGGTGCGCTGGTACAGGCGCCAAAGCCTCGGGGGGTCGTCGCCGGGGCGGCGCAGGGCGCGGTACACCGCCGCCATGTCCAGGCCCTTCTCGCGGTGCAGGCGGTCGTTCACCAAGAGGTCGAGGTAGAGGTTCGCCACGAGGCCCGCGTGGTCTTCGTGGCCGGGCAGGCCCCGGCGGATTCGGGCGATCAGACGCGCGTTGTCGCGCAGGTCACCCGGGGCGAAGACGTGGTGGCCGATCTCGTGGGCGAGCACTTGCAACGGAAACGCTGTGAGACCCTTGGCGTGGATCTCGCGGAGCCCGATGACGACGGCGTGGTCGGCGACCCGGATCATCGCGAAGGAGCCTTGAAGGTGCTCTTCGTGTTCTTCGGCCTCGGTGATGCACAGCCGGGGCTCGGCGAGCTTGGTGTAGGGGCTCCAGGTCGCCAGCGCCTCAGGCCAGCGCGCCCCCCAAGACGCCCGCAGCGCCTCCAAGGCGCTCGGCGAGGGGCTCACGTCGGCTCCGGCGCCAGGGCGATGAGCACGATCCGATGGCTCGCTGGGGTGGTGACGGCCATGAGCTGGGCGCCGCAGGCGACGCCGCTGCGCTCGGCCAGCTCAGGGAAGGTCTTGTGGTGGGCGCCCCAGAACACGCGGCCCTCTCGATCGACGCTCCGACCGGGGGGCGCCGGGCTCTCGGCGCCGTCGGGCAGGTTGGGGCCCAGGCGCCGGAGCCGCGCCCCGTAGGCGTCGGCGTGGATCGACCAGCAGGCGCGCTCGTCAAAGGCGATGAGCTGACCGTCCACACACATCACCGAGGGTGGGGTGCGAAACTCGCCGCCGAAGCCCGAGAAGCGCCCCACCTTGCCGACGACCCGCAGGGTGTGGGGGCAGCGGGCCAGCTCAGGCCGCCAGAGAGGGTCCCCCTCCAACATCGTGAGGCAGGTCTCCGGGCTGGGGTCGCCCGCGCGCAGGCCCAAGGCGACGCCCACCTGGTCGGCGGGGAGCTGTCGCATCACGTCGAGGGCGCCCTCCCGAAAATGTGACAGGCCCCCGCGCCAGGCGAAGACCTGTCCCAAGGCCAGAAGCGTCGGCACATCGGGGCAGCCCGGCGCGGCCTCGATGAGGCGGTCTACCCACAGCGGCAGCACGAAGCCGCGCTCTTGGGAGAGCTTGTGGACGGCGTTGATCAGGGCGGTGCTGAGCTTGGCCGGGGCGGCGGCGAGCAGGCGGGGCATCTCGGGGAGGAGCAGGTCAAAGACCAGGTTGAGCTGGGGGGCCTGGGCTTGGGGGCCGAGGAGCTCGCGGCCCAGCAGCTCCAAAGACAGCTCGTAGAGGGCCGTCGTCACCTTGGGCACGGCGGCGGGATCCACCGCGGCCACGGCCTCGACGGCGGGGGGCAGGCGGTGGCGCACATGGGCCAAGACGGCCTCAGCGTCTAAGCGGCGGTGCTCCCGGCGGGCGCTCAAGAACAGGCCGTTGTACCGATCTCGCCCGGCGGCCAGCTCGGCGGCGAAGGCGCCAGTCAACGGGGGTGTTGCGTGTTCCTGGGTCATTTCAGCAGCCAGCGCAGGTAGTTCGTGTAGTGCTGGTGCATCGCCTTGAGGCGCAGCAGGTCGTCGTAGAGGTGGCCGTAGAGCTTGCGGCCCTTGGTGAGCTCACGCAGGGTGCCCTCGATGTTCGCGAGGCGGCGGCGCACCTCCTCCTCTTTGACCCCCTCCAGCCCCCGCTCCAGCTCGGCGCCCAGCACGCCCACGGGGTCATGCTGATCGAGGTTGAAGCCCTCAAACTGCTTACACGAGAGGTCCCACAGCTCCCGCAGCCAAGAGACGCGGTCCGCGCGCAGGGCGGGGTTGTCGCCGAGCTCAAAGAACGGCGCGTCGGGCTCTTGCACGAGCTTGTCGTGGAGCACGAAGGGCAACATCTGCCGGATGTCCTCGAACGAGACCTCGTTCTCGCCCCGGAAGTAGGCCATGCCCTTCACGAAGACGAGTGTGGTCATCAGGGCCCGCACGCTCACGCCGTTGCGGGTCTGGGCGCCGAGGTCTACGGCGGCGTCTTTGCCCGCCGAGGCCGTGGCGAAGCTGCGCAGCTCCAAGCCCGAGAGCTTCACCGTGTCTTTGGTCATGTACTCAAGCTGCCGCGCGCCGCCCTCCCACAGCTCAAAGTGGCTGGTGAAGAACTCCAGGCGCCGCCGCAGGGGCTCGGGGAGCTTCACCTGACGGATCTCCCGCTCCATTCGGTCGAGCTCGTCCACGGTGAAGATGAGCTGGCTGGGCACGACCTCTTCAGGCTTAAAGCCCTCCTCGACGCGCAAGAGCAGCTCGTCGAGGTAACGGGAGTTGAAGTGCAGAGCTTTTACAACAACGTCGATGCGATCTCGCAGGGCCTCGATGACCTGGTAGGTGCCGCCGCCCGCGTCGTCGTTCGCCGTGAGGTACCAGGCGCCGGGTGGGCACTCGAAGATCTGGTCGTAGAGCTCGGCGTAGTTGTCGGCCATCACCGTGAGCAGGGCCGACTGGGTGCGCGTCGGGATGCGGTTGTACTCGTCGATGATCTTCACCCGCATCCCCAGCCAGCGGCGCCAGGCGATCTGCACCTCGTCCATGCTCTTGGCGTTCACCAAGGTAGACGGCAGGGGGTTGCCGAGGAGGTCGGCGATGGTCATCTGCGGCTGGCCGTGCTGAATGGCCCGCTTGAGCTCGTTGAGGTTGTAGCCCGCGAGCACCCCCATGAGCACGGCGATGGCGGTCTTGCCCCGGCCCGGCCCGCCGACGAGCAGGCAGCGCCGCCGGGTGGCGAGGCTCAACAAGGGCAGCAGCACGTAGCTGGAGTAGGACTGGTCCGTGGGCAGGGTGAGCTGCACCTTCGCGTCGCCAAACGAGAAGCGCTGGGGCGGCGTGCCGTTGTACTCGATGTCGTAGAACGGGCTGATGATGCCCTTGTTGACGATCCACCAGTACGCCCGCTGGAGCTTCTCGTGGAGCGGCGCGCCCTCGCTGGGCTGGGCGTCGGGCTCGGCGAGCAGGCCCTGGTAGAGCTCGGCGACGTCAAACCGGCGGCTCGCCTGCCCCGGCGTCGGGCGGGTGGGTGACTCGGAGACGTGCTGCAGCTTCGATCGAATGGACATGGATCACCCTCGTGGGCCGGAGTTTACACCATCCGGCGGACCACCCCGCCGTCCCCGCCGCCGGGTTATCCCGAGCCGATGCCCGTCACCCGCCGCGCCCTGCTCCGTGGGGGCCTCGCCCTCCCGCTCGTCCCCGTCCTCGCCTCGTCCGCCTGCGGCCCGAGCCCCGGCGAGGAGGCCCTCGCCCGCGGCGCCCGGGCCTTGTGGGGGCTCCAGGCCCCAGACGGCCTCTTCCCGTCCCGAGAGTTCGGCCTGCTCGGGCGCGGCCAGTCCCTCACGCCCTTCGCGCTTCTGGCCTTGGCGGGGGTGCCCGAGCGCCTCCTGCCGTTCCCCAGAGACGCCGCCGCCCGTGGGCTCCAGTCGCTCTTGGCCTTGATGACCCCCCAGGGCGCGATCGGCCTCGCCGACCTGGTCCCGGACTACCCGGTCTACGCCACGGCGCTCACGGTCTCCGCCTTGGCGGTCTTGGACCCCTCCGCCCTCAAGGGCCCCGCCGCGCCGCTCGTGACCTACCTCACCGGCCAGCAGCTCAGCGCGGGCTGGGAGGGCAGCCCCGGCCACGGCGCCTTCCCCATGGGCGGCCGCGACCGCCCTCGCCCGCCCCAGCCCGGCCACGTCGACCTGAGCATGACCCGCCGCGCCATCGAGGCCCTCAACGCCGCCGGTCAGCCCGTGGACCCCGCCGCCTTGGGCTTTGTGCTGCGCTGCGGCGCCCCCGACGGCGGCTTCGTGTACAGCCCCGTCGAGCCCACGCTGAACAAGAGCGCCGAGACCGACGGCGTGTACGAGGGCTACGGCTCGGCCACCTGCGACGGGATCCTGGCGCTCCTCGCCTTGGGGCGCTCCCCTGAAGACGCCCGGCTCCAGGCCGCCCTCACCCGGCTCCAGGCGAACCACCGCGCGGACCTCAACCCCAACGTCGCCGTCGAGCGGGAGATGTTCGCCCGGGCGATGCGTTTTTATTACCGCGCCGGCGCCGCCCAGGTCTTCCAGCGCCTCGGCGGGCCGCCCGGCTGGCGAGACGGGCTCATCACCGCGCTCCTCGCCGAGCAAGGCGAGGACGGGCTGTGGCGGAACGAGCTGGCGTTACAGAAGGAGTCTGAGCCGATCATCGCCTCTAGCTTCGCGCTTCTGGCCTTGAGCGCGGCGCTCGCCGGTTAGACCGCGCCGCTCACCCCCCAGTGACGGTTCCGAACACGCGGTCCCAGATGCGTAGGGTCGAGGCGTAGTTGCCTTGGGTGGGCTTCGCGTGGTGCAGGTCGTGGTCATCGGCGACGGCGAGGAGCGGCACCCACCGGGCGAGGGTCGCCCGGGCGCCGGAGTGAATGTCGAGCTCGTGAAGCTGGCGCAGGCTGCCCACGATGGCGACGGTCCACACGTTCAGCTCACCCCACACAAACCACACCGCCGCGAAGCCGCCGAGCACACCCACCGCGCCGCCCATCCACTCCAGCGGGTGCGCGTAGATGTACTCCAAGGGCAGGGGCGAGTAGGCCTCGTGGTGGATCTTGTGGATGCGGCGGTAGAGCCCTTTGTGCTCGTGCAACAGCCGGTGGAAGAAGTAGAAGTACAGATCATCCAGCACAAACACCACGGCGAGCTGGGCGAGCAGGCTCAGGGGCCCGGGGAGGCTGTGCGACAGGGCGTCGTAGAAGAAGTACGCCCCGGCGCCTGCGCTGCCCAAGAGCACGGCGAGGTTCCCGAAGATGAGCGGCAGGTGGCTCACGAAGCGGTCGCGGGGGTGCGGCCGGTCTTGAATGCGCACAGACGCTGGCCAGGACGTCGTGGTGAGGCGCAGGGAGAGCGCGAGGCCCAACAGCGCCCCGACGAGCTGTGGGCCGACGAGCAGGGCGACGACCTCCATCGGGCTCATGTGGCCTCCGGGCGCACCGCGAAGATGTTGTGCAGGGGCAGGCCCTCAAACCCACGCTCTTGCTCGATGGTGATCTGGGTGAGGCCCCGGGCGGCCAACATCTCGCGGACGACGTTGAGGCGATCGTCTTGATCGTAGACCTCGGCGACGACCTGCCGGATGAGCGGCCAGTGCTCGTCCTCGATTCCTTGCAGGGTGGCGAGCTCGGCCCCCTCACAGTCCACCTTGAGCAGGTCGATCCGGGGGATGTTCTGCTCACGGATCACCTGAGAGAGCGTGCGAAGGGGGCAGACCACCTCTTGACCGGCGCCGCGCAGGTACTTGGCGATGAGGCCGCTCAAGAAGCCGGGGACGAGGCGCGCGTACCAAAGATCCGAGCTCGCGGCGGCGCCCTTCACGGCGTCGGCGAAGACGCCGGGGTTTTTCTCCCACACCTCGGGCTGCGAGGTCGAGAGCGCCGGGCTGCGCGGGAAGTAGGTGAAGCGCAGCTCACCCGGGGCGTTCGAGGTGCCGAAGTTGAGCGGGATGAGCCGCCCGCCGCCGAAGTCCCGGGCGTTGGCGTCGAGCGCGGCGAAGATCGCCGGCACGGGCTCAAAGGCGTAGACCTTGACGTTCGGGAAACGGGTGACCGCACGCAGCGCGAAGACGCCGACGTTCGCGCCGACGTCGAGCACGATGTCGCCGTCGCGCAGCGCGACGCCGTGGTTGAAGTAGCCGGAGACGTGCTGATCGAGCACCCGGGCCTCGGCGCGCTGGATGCAGTGGACGCGCTGCCCGTCGTTCAGGGTGGTCAGGGTCATCGTCGGCGTTCTCCCAGGAGTTTACTGGCCGGTGTGGTCGGACAGTATGCGGGTTGTGGACTCAGCTCGGGCGAGGGTCAGG
>JBEAVX010000595.1:0-5348 GCA_041160755.1 Pseudomonadota bacterium | reverse complement strand
ATCAAGCCTTCTGCGCTGGCCGCACGTCCAAGCTTTAGGTCGAACGTCATGAACACCCAGGGCACAGGGTCCAGCACGCGGAGGATCAGCGCGGTGGCGAGGTGCAGCGCATCCAGACTCTTGAGCTGATGTCTCGCGCAGAGCTGCGCGGCGAGCGCGACGACGTGCTCATTCAGCTCCAGCACGCGGATCACGGTGAGGTGAAAGTCCACCTCGGCTTGAACCACGTCGACGTGGGCGGCGCTCACCCGGCGCTCCCGCAACAAGCGGGCCAACGTAGACGCCGCCTCGACCCGGAGGAGCGCGCTCGACGCGACCTGCCGGGCGTCCTCTAAGGCGAGCCGCACCGCCTCGGCCTGGGGCTCGTCGATCCAGAGCTTGAGGGCGGCGCTGGTGTCGACATAGACGTTCAACCGCGATCCTCGATGAGCATCTCCGACGCCGTGGGCCCTTCGCCGACCAACGAGACGGTGCGCCGAACCCGCAGCCGCTCGCCGGAGCCCTCTTGAACACGCAGCGTCACCGGGCGCTCGGAACCGTCGGCGGCGCGCATCGAACCCGACAGGGTGGTGACCGTGCGGAGCGCCAAGCTGCGCTGGGTGCGGGTGAGGTCCATGACGTCCTCCGAGAGGCGGATTGGTGTGATCAGCGTAGCGCCGAGTGTCGGGAGATGGAAGGGGAAAGTTTGTAGGAGGCCAAAACGACAACGGCCAGGGGGTCACCCTGGCCGCGTCGTGGCGTTGAGGCCGTTCTCCGTCAGCTCGCGTCGTACTCAAAGCCGTCCCGGGCCTCGTCGGCGACGCGGGGGAACTGGCAAGAGCTGAGCGTCTTGAGGATGGCCTTGTACTCGGCGTCGCCCTCGTACTTGATGCCGTGCACGATGCCGCGCAGGACCGCCTCGGTGGGCTCGTTCTGCATGAGGTGGCTGTAGAACGCCAGGGTCTCGGCCTTGGTGAAGACGGACTGGAAGGCGTCGATGGCCGAGGTGCGGACCTCACCGCTCGGGTCGCTCTCGGCGAGCTTCTTGAGCAGCGGCTTAAAGGCCACGCGGTCCTCTTCGTTCATGTTCTGGACCTCGTAGGCCGCCGTGCTGCGCACCTCGGACTCCGCGTCCTCCATGAGCGCCAAGGCGATCTGGTCGGCGCCCTTCACCCGGCCCACGGCGGCGGACATGCTGTTCGCCACCTCGCGGCGCACGTCCACGTAGCTGTGCTTGGACAGCGTGGTGATCGTGTTGAGCAGCAGATCGCCGTGGTCGTAGTAGAAGCCGGAGCGCGACGACGACATCACGGCGACGAGCACGTCGGGGTGGGTCTCGGACTGGGCCAAGGCCGCGAGGCGCTTGAGGGTGTCGCGGTCCTCAGCGTACTCGCCGAGGCCACGAACGGCCTGGGCGCGCACGCGGTGGGACTCGTCCGCGGTGAGGGTCAAGAGCAGCGCGCGCTTGTCTTTGCCTTCGCCGCCGGAGTAGGTCAAGGCCGAGGCCACGCGCTCGCGGATGCGCTCGGTGGGGTGCTTGGCGAAGTCGGAGAGCAGCGCCACACCGCCCACGGCGGCGAAGCGACCGGCGGCGTCCAGCGCCTCGTACAGCACGTCCTCATCGATGTTCGGCTGCTTGAGGATGTCGCCCAAGGTCTTGATGTTCTCTTTGCGAGCGCGGTCGCCGATGATGGCCGACCAGGTCTCCAAGGCCGCGGCCTGGACTTCAGCGCTGCCCTCACGCATCAGGCGCGCGACGAGGGGCTCGGCGATGATGAGGTCCTTCTCGGCGTCGTAGTCGGAGTGGCTCCAGCGCATGTCGCGGAGCGCGTCCACCAGGGGGCGCTCGGCGGTGCCGCGCAGGGCGGGCCAGCGGGCGTAGAGGCCCTCCAGGCTCATCGTCGCCGCGCCCTCGCCGTCCTCGCCGGGCTCAAGCACCTTGAGCTCGGCGATCTTGTTGGGATCCTTGATGCCAGGGATGTCGGCGACGACCTTCACCTGGTAGCTGACGTTCGACGCCGAGGGCTCCGTGCCCGTGGGCACCTGGAACGTGAAGCTGAACTCGCGGGTCTGGCCAGCGGAGAGCGTCTCGTTCTGGGCGATGGTGTTGTCCATCAGCACGCGGAAGTCGATCTTGGGCAGCGAGCTGTCCTCTTCGAAGGTGGTCTCGACGTAGACGAGCTGGACCTTCACGCTGGTGACGGGGTAGTCCTTGCTGGCGCCGATGAGGATGGCTTTGCCGGAGAGGATGCCGCCGACGGGCACCTCGCTGGCGTCGAGCTGAAGATCCATCTTGGCGCCGCCGCCAAAGAGGCTCGTGATGAAGTCCCAGAGTCCCATGAGGGTTCCTTCCCTGTGCTGAAAGTGGCGCCCCTTGGGTAGCGCAACGCTGACGCGCCCGCAATAAAAAGTGCAGCCTCGCCCACGAAGATCTCCCCCGTTAGGGGACCGAGATGGTCGCCCTGATCCCCGCCCGCAACGAGGGCCCCCGCGTCGGGGCCGTGGTCCGCGCCGCCCTGGCGCACGTTGAGCGGGTCGTCGTCGTCGTGAACGGCTGCGAAGATGACACCGCCGCGCGCGCGCAGGACGCCGGCGCCGAGGTGATCTCCTCCGATCCCGGCTACGCCCGCGCCTTGGCCCGAGGCTACGCCCACCTGCGCGGCCAGGCCCTCGTGCAGCTCGACGCCGACGGCCAGCACCCCGCATCGGCGATCCCCGCCTTGGCCGCCGCGCTTCATCACGCGGATCTCGTGATCGGAAGCCGACTCCTCGGCGATCCTGGCTACGCGATCCCCCCGCTGCGCCGCCTGGGCATGACCGCGCTCTCGGCCTGGCTCAAGGCGCTCACCGGCCTTACGGTTCAGGACACGACCTCGGGGCTCATGGCGCTCTCGCCAAAGGCCGTCTCCTTCTTTGCCACGAGCTTCCCCGCCCAGGTCGCGGACACAAACGTGCTCGCCCGGGCCTGGCGCGCGGGCCTCGTCATCGCCGAGCTGCCCGTGCCGATGCGCGCCCGAGACGGCGGCGTGGAGCTGCACCGAGGACTCGGCGGCCTCACCCACGGCCTGCGGGTGCTCCGCCTCACCTGGGCCGAGGCCCGGGGCACGCCGCCCACGGTGAAGTTCTACTGAGGCTCACCCGCCCTCCCGGTGGGCTATGCTTGGGGCATGTCGTCGTTCGTTCCCCTCACCCGCCGCCGCCTGCTCATCGGCGGCGCCGCCACGGCGGGGCTCACGGCCTTGGCCGCCGCGAAGGTCGCCGCGACCCAAGGCAAGAACGTCCTGCTCATCTGCGCCGATGAGCACCGCGCCGACTTCTTGGGCGCCGAGGGCCACCCCTTCGCCTTCACGCCGCGCCTGGACCGCCTCGCCCGGGAAGGCGTTCGTTTCACGCGGGCTTACGCCGCCGCCCCAGTCTGCGCTCCGGCGCGGGCGAGCGTGCTCACGGGCCTCTACCCGCCGGAGCACGGCCAGCTCCACAACAACTACATCCTGCACGAGTCCACCCGCACGCTCATCCACGCCTTCGCCGAGCGCGGCTACGACACCGTGTGTGTGGGCAAGCTGCACACCAACACAGACGGCGATTACGGCTTCAAGTCCCGCCCCGCGACGGGCATGGGTGAGGATCACATCGGTGAGATCCGCCGAGCGCTCAAGAAGAAGCGCGACGCCCCAGGCCAGCTCGTCGAGGCCGACCAAGGCGCGTTCTCCCGCACGCCGGGGGGCAAGCTCTGGGGCGCGGCTTTAGACGACGTCTCTCTCGTCCCCGATGAGGCCGTGCTCCAGGAGTCGCTGCGGTTCCTGCGCAAAAAACACAAGAAGCCGTTCTTCTTGTTCGCCTCGTTCTTGCAGCCGCACTACCCCTGGACGATCCCGACGCGCTGGTATCACCACTTTGATCCCAAGGACATCCCGCCACCGCGCACAGACGGCAGCGCCCTCGTGGACCACCCCTTCGCGCTCCATCGGTTTGAGCGCCAGGGCTGGGGCGCCCTTGGCCCCGACGACCACCGCGTGCTCCTGGCCCGGTACGCCGGGGCCTTGGGCTGGCTCGATGAGAACGTCGGCAAGCTCCTCGACGCGCTGGACGAGCAGGGCCTGCGGGAGGACACCCTCGTCGTCTACCACGCCGATCACGGCGAGATGGCCGGGGACAAGGGCCTGTGGCTCAAGAGCCTCTTGTTTGATGGCGCCGCCCGGATCCCGCTCATCGCGCGCTGGCCCGGGGTGCTGCCCGCTGGGCTCGTGAGCGAGGCGCTCGTGAACCAGGTCGATCTCTTGCCCACCGTCGCCGGGCTCGTCGGCGAGCCGCTCCGCGAGGGCGCATCAGGCCAAGACTTGAGCGCCGCCTTCCGTGGAGAGCGCCCAGGCCCCGACCACACCTTCTCCATCGAGGGCGCCCGCCCCGACGGCGTGGCCCCCGACGCGCTCATGGTGCGCGGCCCCCGCCACAAGCTGAACGTGTACCGGGGTCGTTTTGGCGCGGACGAGCCCTTCGGGGAGCTCTACGACCTGCAGGAGGACCCGTTCGAGGAGCACAACCTCCACGACGACCCCGCCCTCGCCGACACCCGCGCCGCCTTGAGCGCCGTGGGTGAGGTGTTCTTGGCCTCGCTCCGCGCGCCGAAGCACACGCTCGCCAAACGCGACGGCCCCATCGACGACGACTGACCCGGATCCCCCATGTCTGCACCGCCTTCGAACGTCCATGACCTCCGCGACCGCTGGTCCCACGGCGAGCGCTGGCCGCTCCTGCACTTCTGGGGCCATCATCCCCGCCCCGGCCAGACCTCGGGCCCCCACCTGCTCTCGCAGTGGTGGCCGTGCACCTTCGTCTGGGAGGGCGTGACCTTGCCCAGCGCCGAGCACGGCATGATGCTCGCGAAGGCGCGGCTGTTTGGCGACGAGGAGATCGCCGAGAAGATCCTCGCCACCCAAGCGCCCGACGTGGCGAAGCGCCTGGGCCGCAAGGTGCGCGGATTTGACACAGACCGATGGGAGGCGGCGCGGGAGGACATCGTCACCTCGGTCAACGTCGCCAAGTTTGGCCAAGATCCAGACCGGCTAGCGTACCTGCTGCGCACCGGGGACAGCCTCCTGATCGAGGCGAGCCCTTCAGACACGATCTGGGGCATCGGCCTCGCGGAGTCAGACCCCCGCGCGAAGAGCCCGCTGGAGTGGCGGGGGCTGAACCTGCTGGGGTTCGCGTTGATGCGGGCGCGAGGGGCGCTGCGGGGCGGCTGAGCCGGTGAATCGCCCCGCCAAACCTCGCCTCTACCCGATCGTATTAAGGATCTCTCCGCTCGCTCAGCCCGCCTTCGACGTGGACACGCGCATCGAGGCCTCGGCCCCACACAGTGGATGCGC
>JBEAVX010000536.1:0-3195 GCA_041160755.1 Pseudomonadota bacterium | reverse complement strand
CTCGGGCGGACCCCCTCGCCCCGGACCCCGAGGACCGCCCGCGCCTGGCCCACCGCCGCCGCCTGGGCCGCGTGGCCCGCCGCCCTCGGCGCCTGGACCGCCCGGCGGAGGCCCACCGCCGCCCTCGGGAGGCAGGCCCTCACCCTCGCCGCCGCCCTGGGGATCGCGGATCGTGTGGCGGTGCATGTGGGGCCGCTGCACAAACTTGGTGCAGGTCTCGGCGATCTGGGGGTTCTCAATCTGCTGGCAGAGGCGCAGGGTGTTCGGCTCGTGCTGCTGGGTGATCGTGTACAGCAGATAATCCCGGGTGACCGGGGTGAGCTTGGGCAGCCAGGCCTCGGCGGCGGCCGGGTCCGTCGCCCAGAGCGCCAGCACGGTGTCGATGTAGCACTGCTGCGCCGAGTCTTCAGGCAGACGCGCGCAATCTTCAGGGCTGTCCGCCGAGCAGGCGCTCAAGGCCAAGCCCAGCCAGGGGATCATCGAGAGGCTCAACCGGGCGAGGCGGCGGGTGCTCATGGGGGCTCCATGCGCTTGGAGTTTGCATCGATCCCCTTCACCGTGCAAGGAATGAGCATCCCGAGGGCTCCATGCTCAACACTCTGCTCAACGCGTTCTCCGGCCCTGGCGGCGTCTTCATGGTCGTGATCACGGCGCTGGGGGCGTTCTCCATCGCCGTGGCGATCGAGCGGGGCGTGCTCTTGTTGTGGCGCTGGCGCTCACCCCAAGACGTCGTCGAGGCGCGCCTGCGCCGTGGGGCCTTGGCCGAGGCGGCGGCGGCGACGGCGGGCACGCCGGTGGGCGCGGTGATCGCCGCCGGGGCCGCCGAACAAGACCCCGAGGCCGCCTGGGAGGCCATGGGCGCCGAGGCCGCGATGGCCGAGGCGAGGCTGCGCCGCCGGATCGGCGCCTTGGGCGCGGTGGCGAACCTCAGCACGATGCTCGGCCTCTTGGGCACGGTCTACGGGCTCATCCTCGCGTTCTCGGCCTTGGGCGACGCCACCGCCGGGGAGCGTGCTGTGCGGCTCTCCGAGGGCATCTCGGCGGCCATGGCGACCACCGCCTGGGGCCTCATGGTCGGCAACCCCTCACTGGCCTTACACGCCTGGTTTGAGGGCGTGGTGAGCCGCCACGTCGCGCGCATCGAGTCGGCGGCGGGGCTCGTCGCCTTGGCGCTGCGGAGGCCCTCATCCGAAGGCTGATCCCCAAGGCCCCACCGGCCCCAGCCGATCCTCGGCCCGCGCTCCTGAGCGTCATCGCGCTCATGTTCTTGCTGCTGCCGTTTCTGTTGTTGACCACCTCCACCCAGCGCCTCGTGGGCCTCACCCTGAGCTTGCCTGAGCTGGGCGGCCTCTTGCCGCCGGAGCCCCCGGGCCGCGTGGAGCGTGTGGAGATCGAGGCCCGCCCCGAGGGCCTGCGGGTGCTCGCCCAGGTGCGCCGGGCCGACGTGATCACCAGCGCCGGGGACACCCAGGCCTTCGCCGTCAGCTTGCCCAGCCAAGGCGGTGAGGCCGACCTCGCCGGGCTCCAGGCCCAGCTCCGCGCGCTCAAGGCCCTGGACACGACGCGGCGAAAGCTCACCCTGCGGCCCAGCGACGCCTTGCCCGGGCAGACGGTCGTGGCGCTCATGGACGCCGCCCGGGCGGATGCCCAAGGGGAGCTCTTCCCCGAACTCAGCCTCGCGAGCCTCACCGAGCCCCCGCCGGAGACCCCATGAGGCGCGGCTTTCGCCCGCTTCGGGCCCAATCCGGCGGCGCAGACCCCCTCTACGCCGCCTTGGCGCCGATGGTGGACGTGCTGACCATCCTGCTCGTGTTCCTGCTGCGCACCTGGTCCACCGATCCGCCCGTGCGCCCTGACGACCCGAGCTTTCAGCTCCCCTTGAGCGTCGAGGAGACCCCGGTGGGCGTGGCCCGGCGCCTGGACCTCGCCGAGGGTGAGCTGAGCCTCAACGGCGCGCGCATCACCTCGACCAAGGCCGCCCTAGAGCGCGACGAGGCCGTGATCCCCGAGCTGGTGACCGCCTTGGCCGCCGACCCCGACGCGCCGCTGCACATCCGCATCGACGCGGATCTCCCCTACGCCTTGCTGCGGCAGGCGCTCAGCTCGGCCCAGGCCGCCGGGGTGCGGGACGTGACCGTCGTGGCCGCGTCCCGGGCGGGGCTCTGAGCGTTACGGGCGCTCCTCCTTGCCGTCGGCGTGCACGGCGAAGCGCGCGGCGTCGTGGCCATGCACCGGGCCGTCGTCGGGCCAAGGCCAGCCGCCAAACTGCGTCGTCTGGTAGTCGCGGAAGGCCTGCTGAATCTGGGCCGTCGTGTTCATCACGAAGGGGCCATAGGACACGACGGGCTCACCGATGGGGCGGCCTTGAAGGAGGAGCAGCTCCACCGCGCCCTTGGCGACGAGGGTGACCTCGGCGTCGCCTTGGAGCCGCGCGCCGTGGCGACCGGGCAGCTTCACCTCGCCGATCGTGAGCCCGTCCCCGGCGAAGAGGTAGACCATCCGGTTCACCCCGGCCTTGGCGGCGGGCACGGTGAACCGGGCGCCGTCGTCCATGCGGAGGGTCCAGATCGCCAGCTCGGCCTCGGCGGCGGACGCCCAAGAGTCGGGCGGCGGCGCCGGGGGTTTGGCCTCGCCATAGGCCCCAGCGACGACGGTGAGGGTGCTGAACCGCCCGTTCTCATCACGCTGGGCGACCTGGGGCACGGCCTGGCTCCAGAACATCGTGAAGTGCGGCGGCACCATCTTGTTCTTGGCGGGGAGGTTGAGCCAGATCTGGAACAGCTCGGCGGGGTTCGGCGCCTCGGTGTTCAAGAGCGGGAACATCTCGGCGTGCACCACCCCTTTGCCCGCCGTCATCCACTGCACGTCCCCTTCGCCGTAGCGAGCCCGGGCGCCCATGGAGTCGGCGTGGTCGATGAAGCCCTGGCGCGTCACCGTGACCGTCTCAAAGCCCCGGTGCGGGTGCTGGGGGAAACCCGGCACTCGGCGCCCGTGGTACATGCTCCAGCCGTCTTTTCCGCCGAAGTCTTGGCCGATCTGCCGCCCGGTAAGCGGCGCCGCCGGGGCGAGCTGGCCGTCGCCGCGAGGGTAGGCGTCGACGTGGTGAACACAGAACAAGAACGGATCGAGGGTCGGCCAGGGTGGGCCGCCGAGGGGGAAGGTCTGGAGGACAGGGTTCATGGGCACCTCCGAGGG
>JBEAVX010000509.1:0-2967 GCA_041160755.1 Pseudomonadota bacterium | reverse complement strand
CCGGTCCCCTACGCGGTCTGCCTCCACCAATCTCTGGGTGTAGTCCTCGGCGAGGAGCACGGCGGCGCGACCGCCACCGGCTTGCAGCTCCGCCGCGACGCGCAGACGAGCGCTTCGAGAGAGCCGCGCGCGCTCAAGGGCGGTCTCGTCCCGCTCAGCCTCCTCCAACCACCGCCACGCGGGCGCCTTCTCCTCTTCGGGAGCGTGGGGTGCGACACGCGCCAACACGGCGTTCGCCTCGCGCTTGAGACGCGCGATACGCCGCGCTACCTCCGAGGCCCGCGCATCATCCGCGAGGATATCCGCCTCGATCGCCCGGGCACGCTCCAGATCCAGGGCGCCGTTCCGCCAATCCCGCAGCACCTGGGCGAAGGTGGCCGCGCTCACGGACCGCCGCTGCCGGGCCATCGCGGCCTCACAGAGACGGATGAGCGGCGCGACACGATCATCCTCGTCCCCGCGACGGGACAAGATCGGCGGTGGAGGTCCGCCCCGCAGGCGCGCGAGCTGCGCGGCGGGCGCAGCGAGACGCCCGCCGCTGTCTGCGTAGGGCGCGACACCGCAGAGGATGTGGTACAGAATCGCCCCCAGCGCGTAGACGTCCACAGCGGGTCCGTGCAGACTTGGATCTCCGGTGGCTTGCTCCGGCGCCATGTACGCCGGGGTGCCCAGGATCGCGCCATCCAGAGTCTGCTCTCTCCCCCGACCGGGCGTTCGGGGATCCGGTGTGCCAGCGTCTGCGGGCCCTTGCTCACGAAGCCAAGCGAGCCCCCAGTCTACCACGACCACCTCCCCAAATCGGCCCAGAAGCAGGTTGTCGGGCTTAAGATCCCGGTGCGCGACGCCTTCGCTGTGCGCGTACGCGACGGCCAACGCCGCAGACTCCAACACCGGGATGATCTCACGGAGATAACCGTCGCCCTCACCCCCCAGGCGACGCCGCGCCAGCTCCGCCAACACCGCGGTGAAGGTGGCAGCGCCTCCGTCCGGTCCGCGCACCAGCCGGCTGGTGTACCACATCGGCGCTTCAGCCTCGACCTGCTCACTCCAGTCATAGATTGGGTTGATGTGCGGGTGCTCCAGGCGCGCGGTGACCTCAATCTCCCTCAAGAAGCGGCGCACCGCTGGAGGGCTCAGGCTCAGCGAAGGCCTCAGCCGCTTGAGCGCAACCTCACGTCGACGTCGGCGATCGTACGCGACAAATACCTCCCCCGAGGCCCCTTGACCCAAGAGGCCCAACACCTGAAACCGCGACGGAACTCCCTGCACACCGCTCTCCTCAGCAGCCGACATGGTATCATCCGCGACGATCCCGAACGGAGC
This sequence comes from Pseudomonadota bacterium, assembly GCA_041160755.1. Taxonomy (GTDB): domain Bacteria; phylum Myxococcota_A; class UBA796; order UBA796; family CAJQPC01; genus JADKFE01. The sequence goes on along the minus strand of JBEAVX010000509.1, from coordinate 1,644 downwards.
GAAATGATGGGTACCTTGATCGAGAGACCGACAGCGAGCGTCATCCCGCTCTACGCACAGCACCTCATCGGCGTAGCACCCCTATGTCGGCTGGTCGTCCCCCATCCGCGGGCGTCCTCCGTTCACGCGCTCCTGAGCTGGCTTGAGGGCGCTTGGCAGATCAAAGACCTCGCTAGCACAAACGGCACCTTCCTCGACGGCGCGCGGGCACAAGCGGGAGTTTGGACGCGCCTGTGGGAAGGCGTGAGCTTAGGCTTCGGCGGCCCAGAGGGGGCCTACACCCTGATCAGCGCCGCGCCGCCGGAGGCGTTGGCGATCCTGCAGCGCCACGAGCGGGTGGAGCGCATCGCGGGCGGGCTAATCCCTCTGCCGGATGGCGACCAGCCTGAGGTCATCGTGCTACAAGACGCCCAAGGGGACTGGGTGATCGAGCGTCAAGCCCAGGTTGAGCTCGCACAGGACGGTCAGCTCGTTCAAACACGCGGGCAAACTTGGCGCCTCAGCCTTCCTGGCGCGGCCCACCAGACGCTTCGCGACGCGCACGGCCCCACGACGCTCTCTAGCCTAGTCCTCCGATTTGACGTGAGCTTTGACGGAGACCGGGTGACCCTCACGCTCCTCTTCCCCGATGGCGCCGAGCGCCGTCTGGAGCCCCGCGCCCATCACGCACTGCTACTGAGCTTAGCTCGGCGCTGGGCCCAAGACCTCGCCTCGGGCGCCGCCCCCCTCGACGCGGGCTGGGTGAGCATGGATGACCTCGCCCGAGAGCTGCCTGCTTCCGAGCGATTGGCGGCCTGGGGTCGCATCAACTTGCACGTTTACAAAGCCCGTCGAGAGCTGGCGGAGCTAGGTGTGGAGTCCGCGAGCGCGCTGATTGAGCGGCGGCGGGGACAAGAGCTGCTGCGCTTCGGCGGCGCGCGAGCTCAAATTCATGATGCCGATGGAGTGCTTGATGGCAACCTACTCGTTTGACACCACCGACCTGACCATCATCGTGCGCCTCACGGAGGCCGCGGCGGCGTCTCGGGGACTCGCCACATTTCGGCTGCTCGGAGAAGGCACAGGGGCCAAGCTGTCGGGCCTCACCGACTTAGACAACGCCATCAGGGCCAGCGGCTCCACGCGCATCTGGAGGATCTGCCACCCGATCGTACGACGGGGCCGGGGCTCTGCGGCCTCCGCGCAGCTCATGTCCGCGCTGCGTGAGGTCCTCGCCCGGACTCTCGTGCTCATCGCATCGGACGCCATCACCTACAGAACGCTCCTGTCAAACTTACGCTCCGTAGGTAGCCTGGAGCACGTAGAGAAGGCCGAGGCGCGCACCGCCGCTAGCACGCTTACGCCACAGTCCAGCGCGCGTGTCCCTATCGACGAGCTTCTCAAAGAACATCAGTGGGGGCTGACCGCCATTGGTTGGACCGAGCTGACAACCACGGTCAAGAGCTCACGCGCAGCGTGTGAGATCGGGATCATCGACACCACCGTCGTCCCGAACGAGCCAGACCTGCCCGAAAGCAAGCGCGTCTGCATCGAGTACTGCATGGAGGAGGAGGAGACGTCGGAAAACTCCAGCCACGGGACTGGCGTCGCGTCCGTCGCCGCTGCGGCGATGAAGCTCGGGCCCCCGAACACGACCGACGATTC
>JBEAVX010000085.1:0-3430 GCA_041160755.1 Pseudomonadota bacterium | reverse complement strand
ACTGAAGAGAGCGCGCCGGGCCAAGGCGGCGCCACGGTGGAGCGCCTCGTGCGCCGGGCCTCGTGCTCGGTCTTGCTCACCGGCTCAACGCCGTCGCCCTTGGGCCGGATCGCCCTGGGCTACGACGGCAGCGACGCCGCCCAGCTTCAATGCCCGGTGACGGTGATCTACGTCGTCGACGCCCGCCGTGAGGTCGGCCACGACCCGAGCGCTGAAGGGGTCGCCGCCCTGCGTGAAGAGGGCCTAGAGGCCGAGGCCCTCGTCGTTGAGGGGGAGCCCGCCGAGGCCTTGCCCGCGGTGGCCCTGGAGATCGGCGCCGACGTGCTGGCCTTGGGCTACCGAGGCCGCGGCTTGCTGAAAGAGCTGCTTCTTGGCCGGGTGACCGAGCGTGTGCTCGCCGAGGTAGACATGCCCTTGCTCATCGCGCGCTGACCCTCGTCGCCCAAGGATCCTTGGAATCGACGAAATTATGCCGTAGGCGGCACATCCTCTCTTCTCCCTTGTCCCCCCCGATCGCCTCGGCTATTCTCATCTTCCTCTGGGGGCCCAATCCCCAGAGCGCTGATCCTCGCTCCTCTCCTCCGGCTCCCCGCCGGGGGGACTCTCCCGCTCTCCTCCGCTGCTCCTCCCTCCTCCGTCCCAAACGAGCCAATCCCCTTGTTCGCGTTTCAGCCCGAGCTCTTCGCCGTCCACACCGAGGTCTACGACGGTCCCCTCGAGCTGCTCCTCTACATCATCCGACGCGACGGGCTCGACATCCGGGACATCAACATCTCCCACATCACCGCTGAGTACCTGGACTATCTGGACATGATGACCCAACTTGACCTGGATATCGCCGGGGACTTCCTGGTGATGGCCTCCACGTTGTGCCAGCTCAAGAGCCGCGAGCTCGTGCCCAGGGTGCCCACCCTTGAGGTGGACGATGAGGACGAGGAGGATCCCAAGGAGACCCTCGCCCGGCGCCTGCTGGAGTACGAGCGGTTCAAAGAGGCGAGCGAGAAGCTCATGGCCCGGCCCATCTTGGGCCGTGACCAGTTCACGCGCCCGCCCCAGACCGCCGCCGCCGATGAGCGCCCCCTCGACCCCACGGTCGACGCCTTCGGGCTCTTGGAGGCGTTCTACGCCGTCCTCGACCGCCTGAGCGAGGCGCCGCCGGTGCACGAGGTCCAGATGGAGGAGTACTCCATGGCCGAGCGCGTGCGCTGGGTGCTGGGCCGCTTGGAGGACCAGCCGGGCATTCAGCTCAAGAGCCTGTTCTTGGAGATCTCCAGCCGCTCCCAGCGCATCTTGACCTTCTTGGCGCTCTTGGAGATGGCGCGCTTCCAGATGGTCGAGCTGTGTCAAGACGGCCACCTCCTCGACATCGAGCTGCGCGCCCGGGTGCGTCTGGCCGACGCCGACCTCTCCCGCCTGCCCGACGGCTACGACCGCCCCTCGTCTGAGGCCGGTCGCCGCCTCGCCTGAGCCCTGCTGCTCGGTCCGGTCCACCTTCGCACGACGTGAGCCACGCCGATGTCCGACGAGCGCACGCACAACCTCATCGTGTTCCCGGGGCTCAAGCGGGATGACAACGAGCCCGTGGTCCCTGACGGGGATCCGGTCGAGCTGCACGAGCCCCCCGCCGACGCCGCCGACGCCACCGTCGAGCCCTTGCTGGGCGAGACCCTCGCCGCGCCCCGGCCCGAGTTCTTGCAGGCCGCCGTAGAGGCCGTGCTCTTCGCCTCCGACGCCCCGGTGAGCTTCGAGAGCCTGGCGAAGGCGCTCGGCGAGCCTCCTCCTGAAGCCCTTCGCGGCGCGATCTCCACCCTGCGGGAGTCCTACCTGCGGCGCGGCGCCGGGCTGCGGCTGCACGAGGTCGCCGATGGGTACCAGCTCCGCACGGTCGCCCAGGCCGCGCCGTATGTCGCCGCCGCCCGAGGCGCGCGGCCCTTCCGCCTCTCCAAAGCCGCCGTAGAGACCCTCGCCATCGTCGCCTACCGCCAGCCCGTCACCCGCACCGAGGTCGAAGACATCCGCGGGGTCGACAGCGGCGGCATCATGCGCACCTTGTTGGAGAAGCAGCTCCTCGCCGTGATGGGCCGCCGCGAGGAGCCAGGCCGCCCGCTCTTGTACGGCACGACGCCCTTGTTTCTGGAGCTGTTCGGCCTCAAGGATCTCAGCGATCTGCCCACGCTCCGCGATCTGCGCGAGCTCCAAGCCGACGACCCCCGCGAGGGCCCGGTCCAGCTCGACTTCCCCGACTTTTAGGGCCTCGTTTTCGGCTCGTTCGTCCTCGGCGGGGTGTCAGCGCGGCGTGGCAGGTTAAGGCCCAGGGCTGTGTGGTGTTCCCGCCGCACGATCGCCCGCGCGCCCACCAGCCGGTGACCGCGAAGAGGATCCGATGAGTGAAGAAGAGCAAGACAGCCCGCGCAAGATCCGCCTCGCGAAGCTCATCGCTGGGCGTGGGCTGGCCTCCCGCCGCGAGGCTGAAGAGTGGATCCGTGAGGGTCGCCTCAGCGTGAACGGCGAGACCACCACCGAGCCCGGCACGGTGGTCGACCCCGAGCGTGACCACGTCCGACTCGACGGGCGCCGCCTGCCCCCCGAGCCGCCCAAGGTCTACTACCTCATGTACAAGCCCCGGGGCTTCATCACCGGGCGCCGCGACCCCAGCGGCCGCAAAGGGGTGCTCGATCTCGTCGAGGATCTGCCCCAGCGTGTGGAGCCCGTCGGTCGCCTCGACTTCGACACTGAAGGCGCGCTCATCCTCACGAACGACGGCGAGCTGGCCCACAAGCTCACCCACCCGTCCACCCAGGTGCCCCGGCACTACGTCGCGAAGGTCTGGCGCACGCCGGATGAGAAGACGCTGTTGCGCATCGCCAAGGGCGTTCGTCTGGACGACGGCCCGTCGGGCCCGTGTAAGGTCCGGGTGATGAAGACGACGGACGAGGGCAACTCGTGGGTGGAGCTCACGGTGACTGAGGGCCGCAACCGCCTCGTGCGGCGGCTGATGCAGGCCGTGAACCACCCCGTCGCCAAGCTGCGTCGCCTGAGCTTCGGCACGATCAGCATCCGCGGCATGGAGCGTGGCCAGGTCCGCCCCTTGACCTCGGAGGAGGTCAGCCGCCTTCAAGACCTCGCCGCCGGTCGCGCGCCGAGCCGCGCGGGCCACGGCTTCCGCGAGAAGAAGGGCTTCGCCAAAGCCAAGCCGAAGATCCGTCGCGGCACCAAGCTCGCCCTTGACAAGAAGCCGAGCAAGGTTAAGAGGTGAGGGTCTGGCGGCGACGCTGGGCCCACAAGATGCCATGCTCCAAGGCGCTTGTGATGTTGTGCGGGGTGGAGCAGTCCGGTAGCTCGTCGGGCTCATAACCCGAAGGTCGTCAGTTCAAATCTGGCCCCCGCATCTTCAGCCCCTTCAAGGTCCGCCTTGAAGGGGTTTTTCTTT
>JBEAVX010000481.1:0-4406 GCA_041160755.1 Pseudomonadota bacterium | reverse complement strand
GGCTTCTTCTCGCCCTCAGCGGGGGCCTCTTCAGCGCCCTCTTCGCCCTCGTCGCCGCCGCCGAACAGCGAGGGGAGGATGCCCCCGCCCTCCTCAGCCGGGGCGGCCTCAGCGCCCTCGCCCCCTTCGCCCGCCGCTGCGGCGCCGTCCGCCTTCTTGTCGCCGATCTGGCGCAGGGCCCACATGGCGTTGTAGGCGACGTAGGGGTCGGAGTTGTCGCGCAGCTCCATGAGCAGGCTGAGCGGGGTCGGGTCGGCGATGTTGCCCAGGGCCCAGATGGCGTTCAGGGGGATCTCGCCGTCGAGGCGGCGGCTCTCGATGTACGCCATCAAGGCGCCGACGGCCTGGGGGTCACCGATGCGGCCCAAGGCGTCTACGGCCTCTTTGCGCACCCGATCGTCGCTGTCCTCTAGGGCCTTGAGCAAGAACTGCACCGACTCCGGCGAGGCCAGCTCACCCAAGCTCTCGGCGGCGCGCAGCCGCACGCGGGAGGAGGGGTCGTCGAGGGCCTTGTGTAAGGCGTCGAGCACCACGAGCTCATCGTCGTACTGCTTGGCGAAGGCGACCATGTCTTCGCGCACGACGAGGTTCTCGGAGCCCATGCCCGTCGCGACGGCTTCAGGGGCCGGAGAGCAGCCCAACACGACGTAGAGGAGGATCACGCCTCACCTCCACCCGCCGGAGGGGCCGGGGGATCGCCGGGCGGCGGAGTCGAGGCCGTCGCCGAGGCGTAAGACCGATAAGCGCGCTGATAGACGGCGTATCCGGCCATGCCGAGGTCCATCTTGTTGAGCACGAGGCCCAAGGGCTCAAGGCCTTGGCCGGTGAGGCGGTCCCGGGCGTCGGCGAGCACACGGCGCGGGGTGCCGCCCGACTCGACGACCATCAACATCCCGTCGCAGCTCTTGGCGAGGATGAGGGCGTCGTTGACGACCATCGCCGGGGGCGCGTCCACGAGCACGACGTCGTAGCCCGCCGTGGCGGCCGGGTCGGTGAGCAGGCGGCGCAGACGATCGCTCTCGACGAGGCGACCGGGATCGGGCGGCGACGCCCCGGCGGTGAGCAGGCTGAGCCCCGGCGCCGAGGTGGCCTGCACAGCGTCCTGGAGGCTCACCTCACCCAACAACACCTGGCTGAGCCCGACTCGGTTGGAGGTGCCCGGCCAGCGACGATGCTGGGTGGGGCGACGCAGATCACAGTCGATGATCAGGACCTTCTTGCCGTGCTGGGCGAAGGACACGCCGAGGTTCGCCAAGACCGTAGACTTGCCCTCTCCCGGCAGCGAGGAGGTCACGAGCAAGGTGCGCAGGGGCCGATCCACCGAGGTGAAGGCCACGCTGGAGCGCAAGGAGCGGAAGATCTCGACCTGGGGATCCGTCGGGCTCAGGCCGGCGATGGACGAGGCGTCGGACTTCACCCGGGGGATGGTGCCCAGAAGGCCCAAGGGCCAGATCTCGCGCAGGTCGTCCGGCGTCTTGAGGGAGTCATCGACGTACTCAAAGAGCGCGACGAGGCCGAGGCCGAAGAGCACGCCCACAGCGAAGCCGAGCACGCCCCAGACGACGACCTTGGGGCTCGCGTGGCGCTCGGGCAGGGCCGCGAGCTCGACGAGCTGCAGCGGCGCGGCGGAGAGCGCCTCGGCGATGGCGATCTCGTAAGACTGCGCCTGGAGGGCCTTGTAGACCTCCTCCGCCGCGCTCGCCGCCAAGGTGAGCTGGGAGAGCTGGCGCATCTTGTCGGGGTAGAGGGAGAAGGTCTCCGTGGTGCGGGCGATGGCGTCGTTGATCTCGACGCCGCGCTCCAGGAGCCCGGCGAGCTCGGTGCGCAGCTTGAGCACCGATGGGTCGAGGGTGTGCTGCTCCTCCATCATCAGGCCCAAGGCCTCGCCCGAGGCGCGGAGCTGGGCGTCGATGCGCAGCACGTCGGGGTGGCGGTCGGTCTTGTCTTGGAGCGTGGCCTCTCGCTGGAGCCGCAGGGCCATGATCGTCTCGCGCAGGGCGCGGATGTCGGGGTTCGCGGCGACGGTGGCGGGGCTGATGAGGTCGATGTTCTCTTCGCCCTGGATGCCGCGCAGCTCGCCGATCTGGGCGCGCACCTCACGGATGCGGGCGGCGTTCTCTTCAGCGGCCATGAGCAGCTCGCTGAGCCGGGCCACCGCAGACCGAACCTCGGACTCCAGGTCGATGATCTGCTGCTCTTGTTGCAGATCCGCGATGTCCGCGAGGGCCTTGTCGAACTCCTGCTGGACGATGACGAGGTGCTCCTCGACGAAGACACCGGCCTTCGTGGTCTCGGCCCGGGAACGATCTTGGGTCTCGTTGATGTAGACCCGGGCGAGGGTGTCGGCCATGAGCTGCGCGAGCTCGGCGCTGTCGGCGTTCGCCGTGACGAGGATGAGATCCGTGCCCTGCTGCTGTTTGACCTCCACGAACGGCGCGGAGAGCAGCTCGCCGTCGAGGCCCGGGATGAGCAGCTTGTCGGCGACGAGCAGGTCGCCGTCCGAGTCGCGGAGCTGCAGGCGCCAGACGACCTCCTCCAGCACCGGGCGGCTCGTGGCCAAGGCGATGTGGTTGGCGATGTCTTCGCTCGCCCCGGAGAGGCCCAAGGCCAGCTCAGAGAGCCCCAGCCCGGAGAGCAAGGCGCTCGTGGTGTCGGAGGACGACACCATCACCTTCGCCGTCGCCTGGTACGTCTTGGGCAGCGCCAACGCCGCCACCGCCGCGGCGACGGTGAAAAACACCACCGACTCGATGAGCGCCCAGCGGCGACGGAGGATGGCGTTGTAAAGCTTGAGGAGTTCCATTCGCGCAGCGTCCGTCGGATTCCGCGGATCCCTTATCTCAGCGATCAGCGCCACGATCCATAGCACCGACGAGGGGAATGCGCCCTCCCCTTCGCTGTCCACACCCGTTCCTGCCCAAGACCGGGTATTGTCCCCGGATGGACGCGCCATGAGCGGCGAGGCCGCCGATCCGCAGATGCCCCCTCCCACGCCGTCGATCGAGGACCGCTCTCTGCTCGACGGGCGGTTCGCGCTCGGCCTCATTCTGATGGTGTTGATCACCGGCTGGAGCATCGTGTCGGTGAACCGCGCGAAGGTGCTGCAGGCCGATCTGCACGCCCTTCAGGCCGAGGCGGAGGGCCTCGACGCCGCCTGGCGGGCGCTTCTCAACTCCTCGGCCACGGACGCCGAGCGCGACGCGGCCCGGGACACCCTGCGCCGCCACCTCCCCGCCGACGCGCCGCCCCTTGGCGCCAACGCAGACCTGCCCACCTTGGTCGAGGCCGTGGAGGAGGGTCGCGACAGCCTCGCGCGCCGCCAACGCGCGCGCTCCGTCGAGCTGGAGGCCGCCTGGCGCAGCGTGAACGCGGTGACGATCGTGGGGATCGCCGGGGTGGGGATCACGCTGTTCTTGCTCCACGTCAACCGCCGTCGCCTCTTACACGCCGAGGACATGCGCCAGCGCCTCGCCGCCGCGCTCGCCGAGGCCGAGTCCGCCCGAGAGGCCGCCCAGCGCGCGAGCCGCGCCAAGAGCGACTTCATCGCGACGGTGAGCCACGAGATCCGCACGCCGATGACCGCGATCCTCGGCACGATGGAGCTGCTCCAGCACACGCCGCTCACCGCCCAGCAGCGCGACTGCGTGGCGGTGATCAACTCCGGCGGCGACGCGCTCCTGGGCGTCATCAACCATGTGCTCGACCTCGCGCGCATCGAGTCTGGGCACCTGGAGCTCTGCCTGGAGCCCGTCGATCTGCCCGCGCTCCTCGACGGCGTGGTGCTGCTCTTCGCGGGGCACGCGGAGTCTCGGGGCCTCCACCTCTGCTTGATCGAGGCGCCGGGCCTGCCCGCGCGGGTGATGGCCGACGGCCCTCGGCTGCGCCAGGTGCTCGTGAACCTCCTGGGCAACGCGATCAAGTTCACCGAGCGCGGCGCCGTGCGCCTCTTCGCTGAGCCCGACGCCGAGGCCCCCGGGGTGATCCGCCTCTCGGTCATCGACACCGGCGTCGGCGTGCCGGCGGCCGACCAAGAGCGCATCTTTGACGCGTTCTCTCAGCTCGGCGGCCCGGCGCGCAGCCGAGGCACGGGCTTGGGCCTCAACATCTCCCGCCGTCTCGCCCAGGCGATGGGCGGCGAGCTCTCGGTGAAGAGCGCCCCCGGCGCGGGCAGCGCCTTCACCTTCACCTTGAGCCCGGCCTGGCTCGCCGGGCCCCTGCCCTGCCCCGCGCCCAGCGCGGCCTTGATCGTCGGCGAGAACCCCACCTTAGACGCCGCCGCCGCCCAGCTCTCCTTGTGGGGCGCCGAGGTCGTCCGGGTGCCCGGCCCCGTCGAGGCCGAGGCCGCCCGCGCCGCCCGCGCCGCGCCGTTCCACGTCGCCATCGGCGATGACGTCCCCTCCCCGTCC
>JBEAVX010000436.1:0-8455 GCA_041160755.1 Pseudomonadota bacterium | reverse complement strand
GTTGACGCCCAAGGCGTCTACGCCCCACTCGGACATGATGCGCGCGGCGTGGGCCGGGTCTTCGCCCTCGACGAGCTCGCCGCGGGTGTCGTAGTTGAACGAGAGGCAGGTGACGATCGGCGCGTCTTTGGCCACGGTGCGAACGGCGCGAACGGCCTGCCACAGCTCGGCCAAGGTGGTGAAGGTCTCCAACAAGAACAGGTCCACGCCCTCCTCGTCGAGCACCCGGGCCTGCTCCCGGAAGGCGACGTAGGCCTCGCCCGGCGCGAGGCGGCCGACAGGCGTGAGCCGGGCGCCCGTGGGCCCGATGCTCCCGGCGACGAGGGCCTTGGTCCCGGCGCACTCCCGGGCGAGGCGCACCCCGGCGCGGTTGATGTCGATCATCCGGGCGTCGAGGCCGAAGGGCTGGAGCCGAACGCGGTTCGCGCCGAAGGTGTTCGTGGTGATGAGGTCAGCGCCCGCGGCGACATAGTCGCGGTGCACCGCGCGCACGAGCTCCGGCGAGGTGAGGTTCAGCTCGTCATAGCAGCGGTTGATGAACACGCCGCGGCTGTAGAACTCTGTGCCGAGCGCTCCGTCGAGGAGCAGCACCCGCTTGCCGAGCCGTGTCCTGAAGTCCACTGGAGTCTCCGTCGCCGTCTTGGGGATGGCTATCGTAGACCAGAGGGCGCGCCCGGTCCAATCGGCGTCACAGAACGAGCCGCGCCTCGCCCACGGGGGCGCCCAAGACGCTGCGAATGACGGTGTACCTCTGAAAGCCCTCGGGGCGGGCCCAGGCGCCGGGGGCGAAGCGGTGAAGCGCGGCCTCTACGGCCAAGGGCAAGGCCGCCTCGACGCCGGAGTGAATCTTCACGGTGAGCCCCAGGCCCCGGCTGGGCAAGGCGACGTTGTACAAGGCGGCGGCGCCGATCTTGACGAGCATGGGCTCCTGGGCCCCACGCATCATGTCCAGGTCGATGCGGTCGTCGCCGCTGAACATCCAGGGGTTCGCCGCCATCGCCCGGCCGATGCGGCCCAGGCGGGGGTCGCCGTCGTCGTGCATCGCCCGGGCCAAGGCCGACCACGCCCGCCCGAAGGCCGAGATCGGCATCAAGAAGGTCGGCACCGAGCAGCCATCGACGCCGAGGCGCGGGGCCTCACCACACCACGCGGTCAGCGTCTCTTGAACGCGGCGCTGGAGCGGGTGGTCGGCGCGTCGGTAGTCGCCCGTCCAGCCTTGGGCGTCGCAGGCCGCGAGCATGAAGGTGTGTTTGCCGGAGCAGTTGTTGTGGATCGGGCCGAAGGGCTCTCCGGCGCGGATCATCGCCTCGGCGGCGCCCACGTTGAGGGGCAGGTGCCCGCCGCAGTCCAGGCGGGACTCTTCGACGCCGAAGCGCTGGAGCAGGGCCCGCACCTGGGCGACGTGGCCGGGCTGACCGGCGTGGGAGGCCGCGCCGATGGCCAGCTCCGGCGGGGTGAGCGCCGGGTCGCCCAGGGCCTCCAGAGCGCACCAGAGCTGAAACGGCTTGGCGGCGCTGCGCCAGGCGGCGTGGAGGTCGTCGCCCCAGGCGTCGAGCACCTGACCGTCCCGCACAACGACGGCGGAGAAGGGGTGGGTGGACTCGACGACCTCACCGCGCGTGAGCTGAACCTGGGGCATGGCGGCCTCGATGAGCAGGGACGAAACCTTAACCCGCTCCCCGCGTCAATCGAAGCAGGCGCCGCCCCCTGGCCCACGTTACGAGGGGGCATGTCGTCGCGCACCCCTTCGCCGCGCCGTGGCCTACCCGCATAGGTCAAGACCTGGAGCCCTGATGGAACCTGAGATCTCCGTCGATACCCTCCCGACCCCGAACCCCGACGCCCTGATGTTTAAGGTCGGCGAGCCCTTCGTGGCGCGCGGCACCTTCGAGTTCACGTCGCCGGAGTCCGCCGCCGACTCGGCCCTTCCCCGCCGCCTGTTCTCCCTCGCCGGTGTGCGCCAGGTGCTCGTCACCTCTCGTTTTGTCACCGTGAACAAGGTGTCCGAGACGTCTTGGCCCGAGCTCGTGCCGTCGATCAAGGCGCTCATCCGCGAGCACCTCGCCTCCGGTGAGCCCGCCGTGAGCCTCGTCGAGTCCGTCGAGTCCCTCGACACGTCCTCGCCCCTCGCCGCGCAGATCTCCCGGCTCATCGACGAGGAGATCCGCCCCGCCGTGGCCCAGGACGGCGGCGACGTGCAGTTCGTCGGCCTCACCCCGGACAGCGTCGTGCAGATCCGCCTCATCGGCTCCTGCTCGTCCTGCCCGTCGTCTACGGCCACCTTGGCCTTTGGCATCGAGCGCATGATCACCGAGGAGTTCCCCGACGTGAGCGGGGTCATTCAGGTGTGAGGTCGGCCCTCGCCTCGGTCGGGCTCCTCACGCTGGCCGCCGCGCTCGGCGGGGGTTGCCTCGATCCCCTGCCGTACAAGCTCGACACGTCGTTGCCCTGGGAGCCCCAGCTGGAGCTCTCCCCGGCGGCCTTGGACTTTGGGGAGCCCCTAGAGGGCGCGCGCCTTGAGGCGCCCGTGACCTTACGAAACGCGGGGCAGCTCGACCTGGAGATCAAGCTCAGCCTCGCGGTCGGTGATCAATACACCGCCGGGCCGCCGGTCCTCTCCGTCGGCTCCGACGACCAGCGGGTGATCTCGGTGTTCTTGAACGCGACCACGGCGGGCCCCGCCCTGGACACCTTGATCTTGGTGACGAACGACCCCGACCGGCCCCAAGTCGAGCTGCCGCTCCAGGCCACGGTGCTCCCCGCCGAGTGACGGCGCCGGCCCGCTCTGCGCTGCGGTTTACTTTGGCCGGGCTGTCCAGACGGTGAGGCGCCGAGCGTCCTCTCGACGCTCCCCTCGGCCCCGAGGGAGCCGCCGAGCGGCGCGCGCTCAGCTCGTCTGAATGATCGTATTAAAACTACGATACTGAGTAACTTTTGTACGAGGAATACGTCTTCTTTAAGGCTGGACTCCGACATCACCCCAAGGAGTCCTCCATGGAAGCGCCGCTGGCCGACCAGTTCTTCAAGTCCCACGCCCGCCTCAGCCGCCTGCTCAGCCGGTCGTTCCCCGACGCCAGCGAGCAAGAGGTCGAGGACGCGCTCTCCGACGCCTTCGAGGTGGTCTACAGCCGCCCGGCGTCCGGGGTGGGCTCGATGACGGGCCTGCTCTACACGATCGCCTGGCGACGGCTGCGTGGGGTGTTTCGCCGCCACGCCCGCCGGTTCAACCAGTCGATCACGAGCGTCGATGAGCCGACGCTGCGCACCGAGGCGCCCCAAGACATCATGCTCTCGGCCTCTCGCTGGCTGCTCCACTTCGAGGCCACGATCCTGGAGCACGGCAAGACCCAGGCCGACCCGCTCCGCCGGGCGCTCTTGGACAAGATGGAGACCGGCGACCCCGACGGGGTGGTCGCCGAGCGCCACGGCCTCACCCGGGCCCGGCTCAACCGCGCCTGGAACCTGCTCTTGGATCGGCTCCTGGAGGGCTGAGCGCCCGGGCCCATCACGCCTCCCAGGCCGTGAGCACGGCGGGGTGCGCCTCGACGACGAAGCGCAGGTGATCCCGCAGCGGATCGAGCTTGAGGTCGCGGGTGAGGCCGACGAGGCGCGCCGGGACGAAGTTCTCGTCGAGCTTGGGCTCACGGAGGAGCACGCCGCCCAGGGCCACGAAGAGCTGGGGGGCGTCCTGCTCTTGGTGGACCAGCTTCTCTCCGCGCGCGTCGAGGCGCCCGGTGAGCGGGGCCAGCTCGACGACGAGGCGCTCGCCGAGCAGGGTGGCCAGCTCCGCCGGGCCGTGGACCTGCTCGGCCCGGGCGCGCTGCAGCGACCACAGCAGGTAGCGGCGCAGGCGGCGCTCGGACAGCCGGGCGAGGGTGTCGCCCTGCTCCATGCGGTCAAACGCCGCCATGCCCTGCAGGTGAACACGAATGTTCTCCTCCAAGATCCGCCCAGCCTCACGCTCCCCGCGCGCCCCCAGGTCACGCACCTCCCAGCGCGTCGCGGCGAGCAGCGCGAAGGCGTCCGCCCAATAGTCGATGTCCTCCAGCACCACCCCGGCCCGGCCGACCCCCTGGTAGTTCGTGCCCAAGAGCCGCTGGGGCTGGTGGGCGAGCTCGTGCAGGATGAGCAGGCGCCCAAACCGCTCCAGAGACGAGCCGTCGAGCGCTCGCAGGGCGTGGCAGATGCCCTCGCCGATCTTCATCTCCCGGCGCCCGACGCTCAGCTCAAACACCTCCCCCTCGGGCTTGTCGTTGAGCTTGAGGCTGTGGAGCTGCCTGAACAGCCGGTCGGGCATCCCCTCGCCGCCCGCGATGAACCCTCGGGGCGGGAGCAGATCCTCTCGTTTGAGCGTCTTGAGCAGCGTGTCCACGCCCCGTTTGATCGCGTCGAACACGTCTCGGCGCCGGAGCTTCGCCGCGTCATCTTGGGGGACGTGGGGCGCGCGGTGCTCGGCGAGGGGCAGCGTGTAGGCGTGGTGGTACTGTTTCCCGTCGTAGTACGCGAGGCTGAGCTTCTGGTCGCGCTGCTGCCGGGGGTTTAGCGCGCGCCCGGCCAAGAACGCCAACAGATCGGGACCAAACACGAACAAGGTCACGCCGCTGTGGTTGGGCAAACACCGGGCGAGGTCGGTGTTCGTCTGGATGAGCTCTTCAGCGATGAGCGGGCCGTCGCGCTGGGTGACCGGCGTGACCCGGCCCGCGTTGTTGGGGTCAAGGGTCGTGTGAACGAGGCTGATGATCTCCGCGAGATCCCCACCACGCGCCGCCATGTGCCGTGCCACCTCGGCGGGCTCCTCCCCACCAAAGGCCGAGAGGTAGAGCCCCACCTGACCGTTCGAGCGGTAGAGCGCGCCCGCCTTCAGCTTGGGGCTCGGCGCGAAGAACCGCGGCCCACGGCCCGGTCGTAGGCCCTCGCCCAGCACAAACTGGAGCACGCCGCCGTCCCGGTCCCGATGAATCACGATCTGCCGCCGCCCCCGCCAGCTTGAGAGCGCGTAGCCCACATGGGCGAAGGTCGGGTGAGGCGCGGAGCCGCTGATGATGTAGTCCACCGGGCGATCGTCATCGTCGGGCTGAAAGGCCAAGGCGTCGCTGAGGAGCGCCTGGGTGGCCTCGGCGAGCCCCGCCCAGTCGTATTCGTGGCGTCCATGGGTGAGACGCGCCACCCCAAATCGCCCCATGTACTCCGACAGCCGCAGGATCTTCCGCTCCTCGCGGTGGTCGTCCAAGAGCGCCTTCACCTCCTCGACGCTGTGCCCGCCGTTGTAGGCGTCGAGGTGCAGCACGACCTGGTGGGGGCGGACGCCCGCCGTCGGGATCGGGCCCGTGGCGCGCAGAGGCTCGACGAGGGGCAGAGGCGCGAGCACGAGCGTCGCCGGGCTGAGGTGATCCGGGCCACGAAGGACGTAGTTGCCGCGCTGGCGTTTGTCCCCGGCCATCGCCACCTCGCTCGCCTGACTGAAGGCCTCGGCGAGGCTCCGCCCGTCGGCGATGAGGCCGTAGAGCACGCTGGAGAAGATCACCGCGCGCTCCGATGGCACACGATCCTTCGCGGCGATGACGACGAAGCCCTGGGCGACGAGCCCCTCCATGAGACGCCGCGAGAAGCAGGCGTTGAGCACGATCACCTGCACCGTGCCCTTCATCCGCGTGAGGCGCTCGACGAGCTGCTCCGGCGGGAACTTCTGGAAGGCCCCGTTGTGACGCAGGATGAGGTACCCATCCTCATCGCCGTGGCAGGAGACGTGAAACACCTTCGGCGACGCCCGGGTGAGCAGACCGGGGATGTCCTCGACGCTCGCGTCTGTGTGGATGTGCAGCTTCAGCGCGTGGCCATTCTGAGACGCGGCGAGGCGCGCATCGATGGCGTCGAGCTCCTCCTCCATGTAGAGCGGCGCGGCGTCCTCGGGCTGGGCGCCCAGGTACAGGATGTTCGTGCTCGTGCTCGTGCTCATGGCCGTCTCACCAAGGACAAGAGAGGTAATGCGTGACCGTCTCTACGGCGTGGGGCCAGCTCACGCCGTTGGGCTTGCGGCCCGCGAGGCTCGTGAAGAAGGCGCTGAGCGAGGTGTAGCCGCCGGTGTTGCGGCGCACGACGCGCACATCATCAAACCGCTCGGTGTTGAAGAGCACCCAGTGCTGCTCGGTCTGGGTGCTGCTCTTGCGGAAGATGAAGGCCTCGCCGACGAGGGTGTTGTCGGACTCCCGGAAGATGTCCCGCGTCTCACAGGACTGGGAGCCGTTGTCGTAGTTTGTGTTGAGATCCGCGTGGCGCACCCCCGTCGCGTCCCAGCAGGGGATGTCGCGGTCCAGGGCGGTCTGGAGGTCGGCGACGGCGTCCTGAAACGCGGCCATGGACGGGAAGAGGGTCTGGCTCACGGCGCGGTCGCGGGCCCGGACGGGGAACGGGAAGCGCAGGTCGGATGGATCGGAGGGGAAGGTCCCGGGCAGGCCACCCCAGGCGGCGAGGAGCTCCCGGCTGGTGCCGCTGGCGCCAGGGTTCGGCGCCGTGGCCCAGCCGATGCCGAAGGTCTCGTCCGGCAGCGAGCTCTGGTACGACGGGTCCATGCCCGCGGGCTCCAAGGGGTCCTCGCCGTCGCCGCTGTCGGGGATAAAGTCGGCGGTGCCGGTGTGAATCTGTGGGGCGTGGTCGGGGTGCGTGTAGTAGTTCAAGTTCAGCGTGAGCATCGTTCGGTCCTCGGGGGGGCCGCGCAACATCGGCGGCTCACCTCCTCATGGCGCGGACGGCCCACCTGTTCCGAACAGGACACCCTCAACCTCAAGAATCTCGCGGACCCCTTGGCGATACACCGTCGGGGTGCGCTCATACGCGGCCTTGGCGACGGGCAGCAGCCGCGCGTGAAGCCCCGGGACGCTGTGCATCAGCACGGCGAGGCCCTGCAGGGTGAGGCCGATCCGGGGCGGGCAGGCGGCGGCGATGAGCTGATCGCACAAGCCGTCGAGGGTGGCGGCGTCAGGCGGCTCGTTCGCCGCGACGAGGGCCTGGGCGATGAGCCAAGGCCGAGAGAGGCCGTCGGCTCTGTGGGACGGGCGCCAGATCGCCGCCGCCAGCCGGGCCAAGGCCGCGCCGTGCGCGCGGTCCCCCGACCGCCAGGCGACGGCGGCCTCGTTCAGCAAGATCTGGGCGGCGCGGGTGTCTCGCCGCAGAGGCTCCGTCGCCTCGACGAGCGCCCAGTCCACGGTGAGGGCCTGTCCCTCGCGGTACGCCGAGGCGCGGCGCACAAACTCCCCGATCAACCCCGGCACCGGCAGGCCCAAGGCGCCGCCCTCGTCGATCAGCCGGTCGGCGGCGGCCCGGGCCTCGTCAAACCGCCGCAGCTCCATGAGCACCACGGCGTAGCTCCCCAGAGACGAGAGCGCGGCGGAGCGTGTGGCTTTGCCTCGGATCACCTCGGGGAGCAGCCGGGCGGCGGCCTCGACCTCCTCGGTGGTGTCTTGGGCGAGCACCCGCCAGTGGTTCGCGTCGGCCCGGGCGCTGGGCGTGCCCCGGGCGGCCGCCCAGGCGTCGACCTCGGCGAGCAGGGCCTGCCGGGCCTCGGCGCGCTCGTGGTTGAGGGCCTCGATCGCGAGGCCGAAGCGCCAGCGGTCGAGGCGCTCGTCCTCAAACGGCGGCGTCGTCGTGAGCAGCGCCAGCCCCGCGTCCCGCGCGCTCTGCCGGATGTGCCGCGCCGCCCGCAGCAGGCGCTCCAGGGGCGCGCGGTCCTCGGGCGGCAAGGCCGAGCGCGCCAGCTCGTAGAGTCCCCGGGCGACGGCGTCTGGGCCGCTCTGCGAGAGCGAGATCCAGGCGCGGCTGTGGTGCAGGGCGCGCTCCAAGGCGGGCACGTCGAGGGCGCGGGCGGCGCGCAGGAGGCGGTCGAGGGTCACCAGCGCCCCGGCGGCGTCTCCTTGGGCGGCCCGGGCCTCGGCCTCGGCCTGGGCGGCGCGGATCTCCTCCTCACGCGGCTCGGCGAGGATCAGCAGGCGCAGGCGGCTGGGGGCGCTCGGGGGCAGGGCCTCGGCCCAGCGTCGGGCGAGGCGTTTGTGTCGGCTCGGCTCGGCGCCGACCCATCCTTGGGGCGTCACGAGGCTGACCACGGCGTCGGCGCCGCGCGGGTGAATGAGCCCCTTCGCCGCCAAGGCCGCCAGCGCCTCGTCCAGGTCCGGCTCCCCCCAGGCGCTCGCCAAGGCGGCGCGGGTGGCCTCGGGCCAGCCCAGGTGGATGAGCGTGTGCAGCTCCGTGAGGCGCGGCGTGAGCTTCAGGCCCGGCGGCGGGTCGGGCGGCGTGCGCAGGCTGATGTCGAGGCTGAGCCACTGGAGGTCCGCCGTCGAGAGCTCGATGGCCCCCTTCGCCCACCGCGCCCGGCCCGCGGCGATCCAGGCGCTCAGCTCGGCGGCGCGGTCCTCAGGGGTGTCGATCGACCGCCGCTCCAGGAGCGCCAGGGCCCGGCTCTGGC
>JBEAVX010000426.1:0-4252 GCA_041160755.1 Pseudomonadota bacterium | reverse complement strand
GGTCACTGGGAGGGGGCACAGGGACTCGGGCGTATGCAACTTGAGCGTAGCTTATCTCTGCCGCCGCCGCGCCGCGCCCCTTGTGGTCTTCGAGCGGTGCCGGTAGCCTTCGTCGTATGGGCGCGCTCCGGAACCCCAAGACCTTGCTCACGATCACCCTGCCCGCGCGGGCCGTGGTCGGTCGTGGGCCGTCGTCTGCGCTGCCTCTGCTCGATCGCCGCACCAGCTCGGAGCACGCCACGGTGTTCTGGGCGAGCGGCGGCTGGCGTGTGCGGGACCTCGCGAGCCGCAACGGCACCTGGCTCAACGGGCGCCGCGTCGAGCCTGGCGTCGATCACGCCCTGGTCTGCGGGGTGGAGCTGTGGTTTGGGGATCGCGACAACCCCTGGGTCTTGGAGGACGACGCCCCGCCCATGGCCAGCGCCCGGGGGCTCGCTGATGGCGCCCTCGTCTTGGCCGTGGCCGACGTGCTCAGCCTGCCCTCGGCGACGGAGCCCCTCGCGACGGTGCTCTACCAGGGCCGCGGCCGCTGGATCTTGGAGGACGAGCACGGCGAGCAGGCCGTCCACGACCACCAAGAGCTCAAGATCGGCGACCGCGTCTGGCGTCTGCACCTGCCCGAGCCCCGAGACGCCACCCTCACGAGCGAGCACGATCCGAGCGGCCCTCAAGAGGCCAGCCTCCGCCTGCACTTCTTGGTGAGCCGCGACGAAGAGAGCGTCTCTTTGACTGTGCTCACCCCCGCCGGAGAGCGCCGCTGGGAGCCTCGGGCGCCGCATTACCTCCTGCTCACCTTGGCCCGGCAGCGCCTCGCCGACGCCCGCCTCGCCGAGCACGAGCGCGGCTGGCTCGACGTGGACCGCCTCGCCCGGATGCTCAACCTCAACCGCAAGACCGTGAACGTCTACATCTGCCGCCTGCGCGCCCAGCTCTCCGACGCCGGAGTGACCGGCGGCGCCACCTTGATCCAGCGTCGGCCCCTGAGCCAACAGATCCGAATCGGCGTCGCGACCTTGGAGATCCAACTCGGCTAGGTCACCGCGCTCAACGGGATCCTCGCCCCGAATCTCTCCCGATGGTTGCGAGGGCTGACGACGCCGACGGCTTGAAGCCATGCACAACACCGCCGCCTGGACTAAAGTGTCGGTCCACGGCGCTGTGGCGTCGGGGACGACTCTTGTGAGGGCGCCGAGATGAGCGATGTTTATCCCAAGATCGCCGAGCGGATTCGTGCGCTGCGAAAGCGCGCCGGGCTCACCCAGGCCCAGCTCGGCGAGCGGTCGGGCGGGATCAACGCGCAGGAGATCAGCCGCTTCGAGAGCTGCAGCCGCGTCCCCAGCATCGAGACCTTGGCCCGGGTCGCCAGCGGCCTCGGGGTCACCTTGGGCGAGCTGACCGCCATCGGCGAAGACGAGACCAACGCTGAAGCCGAGCGGGTGCGCGCGCTCCTCAACGGCGAGTCCCCGGCGACGCTTCGCCTCGTCGGCGACCTCATCGAGCTGCTCAAGCGCCACCCGAACGCCGCGCCGCGCCCCCGCGCGGAGGCCGGTGAATTTGACGGTGTCGCCATTGGCGGTCCAGCCAACATGGTCGAGGAGCTTGATCTCCCCGAGTCCTGAGCTGCGGTCAAGCCGATCGCGGCCAACATTCGCGCTTGCGCGCTTATCCATGTGGATATAAAGTCTTCTCCTCGGCCCCTCGCCGAGAAGGAGGCCTCATGCAACGCGCCGCGCTCAACAAGCTCCTCGGGGAGCACATCCAGGCGATCCGCCACGACGACGGGCTCACCCAGGCCGCCTTGGGCCGTCGCTGCAGGATGAGCGCCGCCGAGATCTGTCGGTACGAGCTGGGCCAGCGCTCGCCGCACCTGCTCCAGCTCAAGCGCCTCGCCGACGCCCTCTCCGTGCCGATGTGGGCCCTGGTGCTCGGTTCCGAGCCCCTCTTTGAGCTCGTCTGCGCCCTGCGCCGCCTGCCTCGGGCGCGCCGCCAGACGGTCACCCGGCGTCTGCTCGCCGAGCTCAACGCGCCGCCTGCGGGCTGAGGCTCGCCAAGCAGGCGAAGTCGCGGTAACCTGAAGGTGTGATCAGCGCCTTCTGGCTCATCGTCGTGTCCATCGCCCTCGCCCAAGAAGACACGGGCGGGATCTACGATGACGTGGCCCCCGTCGATGAAGAGGACGCCGCCCGGGTGGGGGACGAGCCCGAGGTCGAGCGCATCGTCGGCCGGGAGGCCCCGTCGATGGAGGTGCTCATCCTCGGCGAGCGCCAGGCCGAGATCGCCCGCGAAGAGATCGAGCGCCAGCTCGTGGCCTACGGCTACGAGGAGGGCGTGCGGCGCGATGACAAGGTCATCTACAGGCACCCCGTCCACTGGAAGCCCCGGGTGGTGATCTACGACGAGGGCTTTATGGTCCTGCGCCGCCAGCCGCCTCGGGTGCGCGCGCCGGCCATCGGCAACAGCCCCACGAACGACGTCCCCGTGGCGAAGTGGTGGCCCTGCCTCATCATCCCGACCTTGTGTGTGCAGGCGGGGGGCCTCGTCGTCTCCCCGGCGCGTTTTGAGCGTCAGAAGGAGCTCGTCGTCGAGGCCACTGAAGAGCCCATGCGCACCTGGACCGACGCGATCTCCGACGAGTCCCTCGCCGACCGCCTCAGCGGCGAGATCCCCGCGCTCTTGCAGAGCATCTGGTACGACGGCTTCGACCCCCGCTCCGGCCAGGCCTTGCCCAGCTTCGACGCCCGCCGAGCGGCGATCCTCGACTTCTGGATGAGCCGCGCCGACAACCGCTACGGCGACGCCGTGCGTGAGGTCGTCGAGCTGTTCATGGCCTACGAGGTGCAGACCTCCCCGTACCCCTACAGCGAGGACGAGATCCGCCAAGCGAACGAGCGCCGCACCTGCAACCGCACGCTCAGCCTGCCGCCGCCCGAGCAGCCCCTCTGAGGGCCTGGCCGATCGCCTCGGCTACTTCCGCCGGGTCTCGCGCACCCGCAAGGCCATCACGCCGCGCTGGCGCTCCTCGGACTCGTCCCAGCTGTCCGTCGCGCGGATGAGGGAGATGGCGCGGTCTTCGGTGTCGGCCTCGGGGACGACGTTCCGCCAGCCCTCCGCCGTGGCGAGAGACTCCAGGTCGGGGTAACGCCGAACCGTGCCGACGGTGATCGAGCCATAGCTGCCGAACTCCAGCCGATCTCCTGAGGAGATCATGCTGTATTCGTCATTGGCGATGACGGTGTAGACCGTCTTGAGCCCACGCTCCATGCTCTCAAAAGCCTGGATGTGGAGGGTGGCGTCGAACGTGGCCAAATCGATTCCTTCAGCGCGTTGCGAATTCAGGCTTGTTCCGGGTTCAGTCCACACTTAGCACGCGACGCGCGCGCGCGCCCAGCCTCGGCCCGCAGGCGAGGCGTCGGGGTGTGGCTCAGCCCGGGGGCCAGCCCAGCGGACGACCCGCCAGGAGGTGACAATGCAGTTGGTGAACGGACTGCCCGGCGTCCTCACCGTTGTTGAACACGAGGCGATAGCCGGTCTCCGCGACGCCCAGGCGGCGCGCGACCTCACCGGCGGCGAGCAGCACCCGCCCGAGGAGCTCCCCATGCTCAGCCCCCGCGGCGGCGACGTTCACGAGGGGCAGGCGCGGCACGATGAGCACATGCACCGGCGCCTGGGGCGCCACGTCACGAAAGGCGACGCAGTGGTCGTCCTCGTACACGATGTCGGCGGGGATCTCCCGCCGGATGATCCTCTCGAAGATCGTCATGGGGGCCTCAAGAAGCAGGGGCCCTCCCCACTAACCGCTTTGCGACGTGGCGGTCAGTAGTTCGCCGTGATCGGCAAGAGCAGGATGCCGCCGTCGTGGCGCGGGCCGCCCACCATGAAGGTGCTGCCCCGGTTCACCGAGACGGTCGTGTCGACGAGCTTCTCGCCGCCTTTGTAGACCTCCACACGCACCTGGGCCTTGGCCTCGTCCGCCGACAACAAGGTCGCCTTCACCTGGCGGCCGCCCTCGACGGGGAACTCAGCGGCTTTGCCCGGGCGAAGCACGGCCTTGTCGGTGGAGAGCACCTTGAAGCTGTCGTAGGGCAAGAGCTTGAGGTGGCGCTCGATGCCTTTGAGGCGGGGGTCGAGGAAGGTCTCCCCGGCCTTCGCGTGAACGACCATGAGCTGGAGGTTCACCGACTCTGGCGCGGTGGCGGCGGCCTGCTGGGGCGCGGCCTGGGGACGAGGCTGGGCGGTGGCCGGGGGCCGAGGC
>JBEAVX010000420.1:0-17290 GCA_041160755.1 Pseudomonadota bacterium | reverse complement strand
TCTCTAAGGCGCGCAAGCGGTCGCGGAGGCGGGCGGCCTCCTCAAAGTCGAGGCGCTCGGCGGCGGCCTTCATCTCGGCGCGTAGGCGCTTGAGCGTCTCGGGGATCGCGGTGAGCGGCAGGCTCTTGGCGTCTTCCGGCGCCCGGGACGCGCCGTCGGCGGCGAGCTTGGTGTCTGCGCCGGTGTCTGTCGTGCCGCCGAGCATGTCGGCGAGGTGGCTCTCGATGGCGCGCACGATGGTGCGGGGCGTGATGCCGTTGGCGAGGTTGTGCGCCTCTTGCAGCGCCCGGCGGCGGGCGGTCTCGGACATCGCCTTCCGCATCGACTCGGTCACCCGGTCGGCGTAGAGGATGCAGCGGCCCTCGGCGTTGCGCGCGGCGCGGCCGATGGTCTGGATGAGGCTGCGCTCGCTGCGCAGGTAGCCCTCTTTGTCGGCGTCGAGGATGGCCACCAGGGCGACCTCGGGGAGATCGAGGCCCTCGCGCAAGAGGTTGATGCCCACGAGCACGTCGAACTCCCCCAGGCGCAGATCCCGGAGGATCTCCATGCGCTCCAAGGTGTCTACGTCGCTGTGTAAGTAGCGCACCCGCAGGCCCAGCTCGCGGAAGTAGTCGGTGAGCTCCTGCGCGAGGCGTTTGGTGAGCGTCGTGACGAGGGCGCGCCAGCCTTGGCTGATCACGAGGCGAAGCTCGGCGAGGAGGTCGTCTACTTGGGTGACCGCCGGGCGCACCTCGACCAGCGGATCGAGCAGGCCTGTGGGGCGGATCACCTGCTCCACGAGCTGATTCCCGGACTTCTCCAGCTCATAGGGGCCCGGCGTGGCGCTCACGTAGATGACCTGGTTCACCCGCTCCTCAAACTCGTCAAACCGGAGAGGGCGGTTGTCGAGCGCGCTCGGCAGGCGGAAGCCGTACCGCACGAGGGTCTCTTTGCGGTTGCGGTCGCCGACGTACATGCCCTGGACCTGGGGCAAGCTCACGTGGGACTCGTCCACGACGAGCAGCCAGTCCTTGGGGAAGTACGAGAGCAGGTTCGGCGGCGGGGCGCCTTCAGCGGACGCGGTGAGGTGCCGGGAGTAGTTCTCGATGCCCGAGCAGTAGCCGAGCTCCTCGATCATCTCCAGGTCGTACTGCACGCGCTGCTCTAGGCGTTGGGCCTCGACGAGCTTGTTCTCGGCGTTTAACGTCGCGAGGCGCTCGGCGAGCTCGGCGCGGATGGACGCCACGGCCCGGTCGATCTGCGACTTGGGGGTGACGTAGTGGGAGGCCGGGTAGACGCAGCAGAGGTCGAGCGCCTCCAGGCGCACGCCGCGCAGCGGGTCGATGACGGAGATCGCCTCGACCTCGTCGCCCCAGAGCTCCACGCGCAGGGCGTGGTCTTGCTCATGGGCGGGGAAGATCTCGATGACGTCACCCCGGGCGCGGAAGGTGCCCCGGTGGAAGTCCATGTCGTTGCGGGTGTACTGAATCTCGACGAGCTTACGCAGGATGGCCTCGCGGCTCACCCGCTGGCCTTTCTCCAGGCGCAGCAGCATGTTGCTGTACGCCTCAGGAGAGCCGAGGCCGTAGATGCAGCTCACTGAGGCGACGATGATGACGTCGCGGCGCTCCAAGAGCGCCCGGGTGGCGGCGTGGCGCAGCTTGTCGATGCGCTCGTTGATGAGGCTGTCCTTCTCGATGTAGGTGTCGGAGGACGGGACGTAGGCCTCGGGCTGGTAGTAGTCGAAGTACGAGACGAAGTACTCGACGCAGTTCTGGGGGAAGAGGTTCTTGAGCTCGCCGAAGAGCTGGGCGGCGAGGGTCTTGTTGTGGGCCAGCACAAGCGTCGGGCGCTGGCTGTTCGCGATGACATGGGCGATGGTCATCGTCTTGCCCGAGCCCGTGATGCCCAGGAGCACCTGATGCTTCTCGCCCCGGGCGAGGCCCTCGGTGAGCGTCGCGATGGCCTTGGGCTGGTCCCCGGCGGGGGCGAAGGGCGCGTTGAGCGTGATCTGCATAGGGTCGCGCCTGTATCTCGCTTCGGGCCAACTGAACAGGCCAACAGTCCATCCCCAGGGCGCCGCCGCCCGGATATGGGGTGCGGCCTGACCCTGTGAGGTGTGTATGCTCCTGCTGGCCTTGATCCTGGCCTGCGGCCCTGGGGTGGCCCCCCTCGCCGTCTCGGTGTGTGAGGCCCTGCCCGGCCTCTCCATCGACGCGCCCGCCCGGCAGCTCCTCGCGGACAAGGTCGTCGCCGAGGAGCTCCTCGCCTGGGATCAGCAGACCGCGCCGAGCCCAGGGATGGTCGCCTTGAGCCTCAAGGGCTACGGCGTGATCCGCGCGTCGAGCACCTGCCGCGTCGAGTCCGTCGAAGAGAACGCCGTCGTCGTCGTGCGCAGCGAGCCCGAGGTGAACCCGGCGAGCTTCGTCATCGAGGACGTCGCGGATCTGCCCCATGTCGATCGCCCCCAGCGCTTCAGCGTCGTGGACGGCCCCGACGGCCAGCGCCTCGCCGTGGGGCTCCTCGCCGCCCAGGCCAAACACGACGCGGCCTTGGCCTTGGTCGCTGAGGATCGTGTGGATGAGGCGATCCTCGCCCTCACGGCGCTGCACGTCGAGCTGCCCGATCCCGGCCTGCTCTTCCTCATCGAGACGCTGCGCGCGCCGCCGCCCGTGGAGCCGCCGCCGCCCGTGGCGCCGCCGCCCGAGCCTCAGCCGGGCTGACCCGCCGTCGCCGCGAAGGGCGCGGAGCCCCTCGGCGCGAGGAGCGCGATGGGGTACACCGGCCCGCCCGCGGCGAGGTACTCGCAGATCTCCAGGGCCTCGGCGTTGCGCAGCTTGAGCTGGCGGATCTCGTCGAGGGTGAACCAGGCCGCCCGCAGCGTGTCTTTGCGCGGCGCGGACTTGGGAGGCCGGTCGTCGGTGGCGTGGCCGGTGAAGAAGACCCGAAGACGAGAGTTGTCTTTGGACGCCGGGGTGTGCTCGATGCGCACCACGCCGTCGATGGCGACGGGCACCCCGGCCTCCTCCATCGTCTCGCGAACGGCGCCTTCAACGAGGCTCTCTCCGGCCTCGACCCGTCCGGCGGGCAGGTACCAGGGTTTCTCCTTCTTGGCTTCTTGCACAAGTAGGAATTGATCTTCTCGCCGCACGGCGACGAGGGCGAAGGTCCAGGTGGGGATGGGGCTGCGAGACATGCCGCGCAAGATAACCGCCTCTGCGGCGGGGCTAGAAGGCGCGGGCTCGGAAACTCTCGGCGAGCGGCCCGCCGTGACCGGGCGGCGGCCCGGCAGAGCGGTTATCGGGCAGAGGTCGGCGCGGGCGAGCACGCGATGACAACTTGTCACGGCCTCGGGCCCTCCCCCGGTCACCGGTGACACGCTGTCGCGGACCCTCGCCTGCGGTGGCAGCCTGAGCACCTCCAAAGCTGGCCCGGATCTTGCATCGGCAAAGGTCAGGAGAGTCTTCGTGATCGTGGCCCTCAAAGCTCTGCTCCAGACTCGGCGCGTCCAAGCGGGCGCGGCCATGATCGCGCTGACGTCGTTTCTGTCGGCGGCCACCCTCAACCAGACGCTCAAGCGTGTGGTGTTCACCTTGCCCGAGGGCGCCGAGCCCATCGACGCGAGCCCCGTCGTCGCGGGGGATGAGCCAGTGGCCGAGGGGGGCGCCCCAGAGAACGCCGAGCCCGGGCCGGACGAGGCGCCGCCGCCGGAGGCCGACCCCAACGCCAGCCGTCGTCGCCTCAGCAAGAGTGAGCTGGTGGAGCCGTTCGTGCGGCGGTCCATCTTTGACTCGACCAAGGTCGGCGCCACGGAGGACGGCGTCGCGGGCGGCGAGGTCGGCGCGAGCGAGCTCCGGTACGTGCTCATCGCCACCATGGTCGCCGAGCCGGAGATGTTCTCCTCCGCCCTCATCGCCAAAGACGACCGCGAGAGCCGCAGCCAAGGCTACGGCTTGGGGGACACCCTGGAGGGCGGCGAGGGCAAGATCGTGCGCATCGAGGCCAAGAAGGTCTGGATCGATCGTGGCACGGGCGAGCTGGAGTACATCGAGATGGGCGCGAAGGGCGAGGCCAAGCCCCGGCCCGCCGCCGAGCCCGAGCCCTCGGGTGAAGCCGACGGCGGCATCACCAAAGAGGGTGACAACAAGTTCATCGTCGAGCGCAAGCTGCTGGAGGAGGCGATGGCCAACATCGACTCCTTGGCCTCGAAGGTGCGGGTCGTCCCGCACCGTGGCGCCGACGGTGAGGTCGACGGGTATCGCCTAAGCGCGATCCGTCGTGGCAGCATCTTCGACAAGCTGGGCATCAAGAACGGCGACATCGTGCACCAGGTCAACGGCATGGGTCTCACCAGCCCCGACCAGGCGCTCTCCGCCTTTCAGAGCCTTCAGAGCGAGTCCAACTTCACCTTCGAGGTCTCCCGGCGAAACAAGCGGCAGACCTTCGAGTATGAGGTCCGTTGAGCGGACGCGGAGCCGATGTGGCGAGCCGGAACCTGTTGCGAGCGCTGATCCCGAGCGGCGTGCTGTTGTGCGCTGGCCTTCTCGCGGGCCGTCCGTCCTATGCCCAGGACGGCGAAGACCCCCAAATCCCGCCGCGCATCGACGGGCCGTCCGCCCCCGTGATCGGCGCGCCGCGTCCGGGTGGTCCGGCGCCGCTGCCCGTGCCGAGCCCCGCGACGCCCGAGGACCCCCAGCCCGAGGTGGGCGGCAACCCCGGCGAGGCGGGCGAGACGGACGCCTCCGGCGCCCCCAAGACCCCCGTGGTCAACAAGCCCCCGTGCATCGACCCGACGGTCAAGGTGCGCATGGACTTTGTCGACGTCGAGATCCGCGACTTGGTCGAGTACATGGCCCGCATCACCTGCCGGAACTACATCCTGCAGGACGATCTGAAGGGCAAGATCACGATCATCTCCCACACCGACGTCACCATCTCCAGCGCCTATGAGGCGTTCCTCGCGGCCTTGGAGGTCGCGGGCTACACGACGGTTGAGGTGGGCACGAGCACCAAGGTCATCCCCAACGGCGAGGCCGCGCAGTCCCCGGTGCGGGTGTACGAGGGCTCCAGCGTCAGCTCGTCCAACGCCTACATCACGCAGATCTTCCAGCTCGACAACATCAGCGTCTCCGACATCTCCTCCGTCGCCCAGGGCCTCGCCGGTCCCAAGGCGAAGATCGTGGCCTATGCGCCCACGAACACGCTCATCGTGACCGACGCCGCGGTGAACATCCGCCGCATGTGGAAGGTGATCAGCCAGCTCGACGTCGCCGCGCCCAAGGCCGAGCTCAAGATCGTGACCTTGCAGTACGCCACGGCCACCGAGGTCAAGACCCTCATCGAGCAGATCTACGGCTCCGCGGAGACGACCTCCTCGGCGTCGAGCGCCCAGGCGCCCCAGGCCTCGAACAACCGCCGCCGCCGCGCCACGACGGAGACGGCCCCCGCCGCGACGTCTACGGCCTCAAACGTCGGCAGCGAGGGCAGCTACATCCAGAAGATGGTGGCCGATGAGCGCACCAACTCTCTGATCTTGCTGGCGAACGAAGAGGCGATGGCCAAGGTGCTCGCGCTCATCGCCGAGCTGGATCGTGACGTGGACCCGGCCTCCCGCTCCCAGATTCACGTCGTGTACCTGGAGCACGCCAAGGCTGAAGACGTCGCCCAGGTGCTCTCCAACTTGAGCCAGGCGAACCGCACCGGCGGGGCGGCCCAGCAGCGCAACACGACGCAGACCGCCTCCCAGCGGCGCAACCAGCCTGCGGGCGGCGCCCCGGCGGACGCGGGCCCAGCGGCCGGAGAGGGCGGCGCGGCCTCGCTCCTCGACGACAGCATCCGCGTCACCTCGGACGAGAACACGAACTCTCTGGTGATCATCGCCTCGCCCGAGGCCTACGACACCCTCCGCCACGTCATCGACCAGCTCGACATCCGCCGCAAGCAGGTGTTTGTGGAGGTCGTGATCATGGAGCTCGCGAGCGAGGACGAGATCAGCGTCGGCGCCGGCGTTCACGTCGGCAAGCCCGGCGACGCGGGCGGCATCGTGTTGGGTTCTGCCCAGCTCGGCGCGTCGTCCCTCGGCCTCTCCTCCGACCTGCTCTCGGGCCTCGCCATGGGCGTGTTCGGCGAGAGCATCACCGTGAACAGCGACCCCCTCTCCGGCGGCACGGCGCTCACCATCCCGGCCTTCGGCATCGTGCTCAACGCGCTACAGTCGAACTCCCAGGTGAACATCCTCTCGACGCCGAACATCCTCACCATGGACAACGAGGAGGCGAAGATCGTCGTCGGTCGTAACATCCCGTTCCCGGTGGCCTCGGGCCGCGACTCAAACAACAACCCGCTGGTCACCTACCAGCGTGAGGACGTCGCGATCACCTTGAAGGTGACCCCGCAGATCAACGAGTCCGACTATGTGACGCTGGAGGTCTTCCAAGAGGTCTCCGAGATCGAAGAGGACGCCCAGGGCCTCGACGTCTCAACGGCGGGCTTCATCACCTCCAAACGCAGCGCCGAGACGACCGTGCTGGTTCGTGACAACCAGACCGTCGTGATCGGCGGCCTCATGGGCCAGACCTCCACCCAGGTCGAGACGAAGATCCCGCTCTTGGGCGATCTCCCGCTCGTCGGCGCGCTCTTCCGGGGCCGCCGTGAGTCCACCCGCAAGACGAACCTGCTCATCTTCCTCACGCCCCACGTCATCGACGAGCCGGCGGACCTGGAGGAGGTGTACCGCATCAAGGTCGCCCAGCGCGAGGAGTTCTTGCGCCGGTTCTACGGCAAGTCCGAGCTGGAGCAGGTCGAGGCGCTGAACACGCTCCTCGGGCACTCGATGAACATCATCGACGAGCCCTCTCTGTACCGCAGCAACATCGACGACGTGAGCTACACGCCCTTAGACGCCGCCCCCGAGGCGCCGCCGAGCGCCGGTGGTGTCGGCGCGGACCCCGCCGAGGGTGATCCTGACGCGGAGCCCACAGACCCCGAGGAGGCGCCGTGAGCATTCGCCGCCGGGAGCTCTCCGAGCTGTTGGTCGAGCGCGGGGTCACCACCCAGCGCGTGAAGGAGGCCGAGAGCCTCGCGACCAAGAACGAGATGCCGCTTCTGGAGGCGTTTCAGCGCGCGGACGGCCTCTCCAAGTCGGCCTTGGCGCACAGCCTGAGCGTCATCAGCGGCCTGCCGGTGATGGAGACGATCAACCTCGATCGCCTCGATCTCGACGTCGTGCGCGCGCTGCCGCTGGGCCTCGCCCGCGAGAAGGGCTTCTTGCCGCTGTGGGAGGAGAACGGCCGGGTGCTCGTGGCCATCGCGTCCCCGGCGACCTTGCCCTCGGCGGACGACCTGCGGGTGATGCTGCGCAAGCCCATTCAGGCCGTGCTCGTGCCCGCCGATGAGCTGCGCAACGCGATCAACAAGGCGTTTGACAAGGCCTCCCGCAGCGCGTCCGCGGTGTTGGAGGAGGTGCGGGAGGAGAAAGAGGGCGACTTAGAGGGTGATCTCAACCTCCAAGACGACATCCTCGATGATCCCAACCAGGCGCCGATCATCCGCTTCGTGAACACCCTGCTCACCCAGGCCATCAAAGATCGCGCGTCCGACATCCACATTGAGCCCTTCGAGAAAGAGCTCAACGTCCGGTTCCGCATCGACGGCGTTCTGTATGAGATCGTGAAGCCGCCGCCTCGGCTGCAGGCCTCGATCGTGTCGCGTATCAAGATCATGGCCGGTCTGAACATCGCAGAGAAACGGATCCCCCAGGACGGTCGCATCCGGATTCGTATGGCCGGCCGCGAGGTAGACCTTCGTGTGTCCACCTTGCCCGTGCGCCACGGCGAGCGGGTGGTCATGCGTATCTTGGAGAAGGGCTCGGTGTTCTCTCTGGACGCCGTCGGCATGGCGAAGGCCAACCTAGAGACCTTCCGCAGCTACATCCAGCGGCCCCACGGCATCATCCTGGTCACCGGCCCTACGGGCTCGGGCAAGACGACGACGCTTTATTCGGCCCTCGCCGAGATCAACGCGCCGGATCTCAACATCCTCACCATCGAGGACCCGATTGAGTACGAGCTCCGCGGTGTTGGCCAAACCCAGGTCAACCCCAAGATCGATCTCACCTTCGCCAGCGCCCTGCGCGCCCACCTCCGCCAGGATCCCGACGTCATCCTCGTCGGTGAGATCCGCGACAAGGAGACGGCGGACAACGCCGTGCAGGCGTCGCTCACCGGTCACCTCGTGTTCAGCACA
Source organism: Pseudomonadota bacterium (assembly GCA_041160755.1). Taxonomy (GTDB): domain Bacteria; phylum Myxococcota_A; class UBA796; order UBA796; family CAJQPC01; genus JADKFE01. The sequence continues at coordinate 9,067 of JBEAVX010000420.1, read as the reverse complement.
CTGCACACGAACGACGCCGCGGGCGCCTTCCCCCGGCTCACCGACATGGGCGTCGAGCCCTTCTTGGTGTCGTCTTCGCTGTTGATGGTGCTCGCCCAGCGCCTCGTGCGTCGGCTCTGCCCCCACTGCAAAGAGGTCTACGACCCGAGCGATCTGGAGCTGCGTGAGCTTGGCCTCACCCGGGCGTCTCTGGTCGGTCAGACGGTGTACCGGGCGAAGGGCTGCGCGGCCTGCCTCAGCACCGGCTACAAGGGCCGAACCGGCATCTACGAGATCCTCGTGGTGACGGACTCCGTGCGCGCCTTGGTCATGCAAGGCAAAGACGCGGGCACCATCCGCAAGGCCGCCTTGGCCGACGGCATGAAGACCCTGCGGGATGACGGCGTCCGGAAGGTGTTTGAAGGGGCCTCCTCGTTTGAGGAGATCATGCGAATCACCCAGGAAGACGCGCTGGAGTAAGCTGTGGCCGTCTTCGAATACAAAGGATTTGACGCCGCGGGCAAGGCCGTCTCGGGCAGCGTCGACTCGGACGGCGCGAAGAACGCCCGGGCCAAGCTGCGCAAACAAGGGGTCTTCCCCACCGATGTCGTCGAGCAGAACGCCAAAGCGGGCGGTGTGCGCGGCAAAGGCATCAACATACAGATCGACTTCTCGAAGTATCTCCAGCGGGTGAGCGCGCAGGATCTCTCGTCCTTGACCTCGCAGCTCTCTACCCTGGTCGGCGCGGGCATCCCGATGGTCGAGGCGCTCAGCGCCATGATCGACCAGGTCGAGAACCCCAAGCTGCGAGTGGTGCTCGCTGAGGTGCGCGACAAGGTGAACGAGGGCAGCACGCTCGCCCAGGCGATGCGTGACCACAAGAACATCTTCTCCGATCTGTACGTCAACATGGTGCGCGCTGGGGAGACCTCGGGTGCCTTGGACGTGGTGCTCTTGCGCCTCGCGGAGTACACCGAGAGCCAGGTGAAGCTCCAGGGCAAGCTCATCTCGGCGATGATCTACCCGGTGCTGATGACCTTCGTGGGCTTGGGCATCGTGCTCGGTCTGTTCGTGTTTGTCATCCCCAAGATCCGCCGGGTGTTCGACACCTTCGGCGAGAGCCTGCCGTTCATCACCCGGGCGCTGTTGGGCGTCTCCGACGTGGTCGTCGGCTACTGGTGGGCGTTCTTTCTGCTCGCGGGGGCCGCGGCGTTCTTCTTCCGCAAGTGGGTCACCACACCCGAGGGGCGCTTCAAGTTCGACGGCTACCTGCTCCAGGTGCCGATCTTCGGGCGGCTCAACCGCCTCGTCGCCGTCTCCCGCTGCTGCCGCACGATGTCTACGCTGTTGAGCTCCGGCGTGCCGATCCTCAGCGCCATGGGCATCGTCGCCACGGTCGTCAACAACAAGGTCATCGAGAAGGCCGTCGTCGAGGCCAGCAAAAACGTCACTGAAGGCGAGTCCTTGGCGGGTCCGCTCAAGGCCAGCGGCCAGTTTCCGCCCATCGTGACGCACATGATCGCCATCGGCGAGCGCACGGGTGAGCTAGAGTCTATGCTGGGCAAGGTGGCGGACGCCTACGACTCGGAGGTCGACAACATGGTCGGCGCGCTCACGAGCCTCCTGGAGCCGGTGCTTATCTTGGCCATGGGCGGCATCGTCGCCTTCGTGGCCATCGCCATCATGCTCCCGATGATGAACATGTCCGCCATCGCTCGGTGACCGGACAACCCCTCTCGTCTCAACCCATCACCCAACACATAGGAGCTACCTCATGCGGAAAAACCTCGCCAGCGCGCTGGGGCGCCGTCGCCGGGGCATGACCCTGGTGGAGATCATGGTCGTCATCGCCATCATCGGCACGATGATGAGCATCGTCGGCTTCGCCGTCGCCGACAACTTCGCCAAGGCGAACGTCGAGACGACCAAGCTCACCATGCAGCAGATCGACAAGAACCTCGGCATGTACGCCGCGGCGAAGAAGGGCAAGTTCCCGACCACCTCTGAAGGCCTCGCCGCCGCGGCGAAGTATTTCCCGGACGGCGCGGTGCCCAAAGACTCCTGGGGCAACGAGTTCATCTACACGGCGAACGGTCGTGGCTACGAGATCGTCTCCTTGGGCGCCGACGGCGTCGAGGGCGGCGAGGACTACGACGCCGACATCAACTCCGCCGAGCTCAAGAACTGATGAACCACCCCTCGCCAACGCTCCCGGCCCGCTCCGCGCATCGACGCGGCGGGCTGCGGCGTGGGCGAGGGGGCATGACGCTCATCGAGATCGCCGTCGTCATCGCGATCATCCTGATGATCGGCGCCGTGGCGCTGCCCGCGCTCAACGGCTTCTTGCTCATGGAGCAGTCCGCCGCCGCAAAAAACCTGGGCATCACCTTTAAGTACCTTCGGGATGAGGCGGCCTTACGGAACGTCACCTTCCGCGTCGCGTTTGATCTCGACAAACGCACCTACGAGGTCCAGGTCGGCGACCCGCGCACGCTCATCTTCTTGACCCCCGACGAGCGCATCGCCTATGAGGACGCGCTTGAGGACAAGCTCGCCTCGACGACGGAGCGTGAGCGTGAGGAGGGCGCTGGGGAAGATGGCGATGACGCCGGGCTGTTGAGCTTTCAGGGCATCAGCGCGCTGTTCACCGGCGGGGGAGGGGACAACGCCGAGAACGCGGAGGGGGCAGACGCCGCCGCCCCGCCGCCACCACCCACAGACGACGGCCCCGCGGCGCCGGGCAGCGGCGGGGACGTGGCCGCGCGGGCGGCGGGCCTCGCGGATCCGGCGCTCTTGGGCCCGGTGCCGTTGCCCGAGGGCACGATCTTCGCCTGGGTGTGGACGCCGCAGTACGCCGAGCCCGTCGCGCCCTCCCGCGATCTCGAAGAGGACCCGCTGGAGGAGGGTGAGCTGGGCACGATGGCCTACACCTACATCTTCCCCAACGGCACCGTGGAGTACACGCTCATCCGGATCGTGTCTGAAGATGACCCGGAGGAGGGCTACACGATTGAGGTCGAGCCCGTCTCGGGCCGGGTGAACATCATGGAGGAGGAGCGTCGCCCTGAAGACGCGACGAGCTGGCTGCCTGACGAGGGCCCGGAGCTCGACCAGCTATGACGCGCGCCTCCCTCAAGACGTCTCGCGGCTTCACGATCTTAGAGGTCATGGTCGCGCTCGGCATCCTCGTCACGGCGATGGTCGTGCTCGTGGACAGCCAGTCCACGGCGATCATGATGACCACACAGTCCGACCGCATCATGACGGCGACGGCGCTGGCGCAGGAGAAGATGAACCAGGCGCTCCTGTGTATGGAGTCGGCGGGCATTCAAGAGCAAGACATCGAGGCTGAAGGTGACTTCGACCAGGGCATCTTCGGCGGCTACGAGGCCGGCGGGCTCGACGGTGAGCTAGAGAAGCTCAACGAGGAGGCGTTTGAGGACTTCCGCTGGGCCTACACCGTGCGGGAGGTCAAGCTCGAGATCAGCGGCGATGTCGGCTCGTTGATGGGGGATCTCGAAGGCATGGGGCTCATGCCCGGCGGCGGGCAAGAGGCCGAGCAGAGCGGCTCGTCGGCCTCGGGCTTTGATCCCCAGCAGAACCAGGCCGATCTGGAGGATCTCGGCATCTCCAACGACATGCTCACCGAGGCCCTCGCGCCGTTTATGCGGGAGGTGCGTGTCATCGTGTGGTGGGGCGAGAACGAAGACGAAGACCAGCAGGTCGAGCTGGTCACCCACGTCATCAACCCCAAGGCCAACGTCGTCACCGGCGACCAAGGCACCGACGGCCCCGTAGGCGTCGGCTGTGACGGTCTACGATGAGGGTCACACGCTCATCTCTGAGGCCCAGGCTCCTGCGCCGCGCGATGACCTTGGTGGAGGTCATGGTCGCGATCTCCGTGCTCTCTGTGCTGGGTGTGATGGCCTGGCAGTCCATCGCCAGCACGGTCCAGGCCCGGGACATCCTCGACGCTGAAGATGAGCTGCAGCAGTCCGCCCGGGTGGCCTTGCAGCGCATCACGCGCAGCCTGCAGCTCGCGTATCTCACGAGCAATCAGCAGACGATCAACACCTACCGCACGGTGTTCATCACCCAAGACGAGACCCCGGTGGACGCCCTGTGGTTTAACAGCCTCGCCCACCAACGACTGTATCGGAACACCCGCGAGTCCGACCAGACGGAGATCACCATCTGGGGCGAGCCCGACCCCAACCGGCGCGGCGCCCAGGTGCTCCTGATGCGGGAGGCCGAACGAATCGACCAGCTCCCCGACAAGGGCGGGCCGATTCAGCCCCTCGCGTATGGTGTGAAGTCGTTCCAGGTGCGCGCGCTGAACTCCACGACCTGCGAGTGGCAAGACGACTGGGACACCCTCTCCATCGAGTCGGGTCAAACAAACGCCTTGCCCCGCGCGCTGCAGGTCGTGCTCATCCTGCTCATGGACGATCCCATCGAGGAGGACGTCACCATCGAGCGCGCCTTCGCCACGACGGTGATCCTGGAGTACGGAAAACGCGCCGAGTGTGTGCCGGGGACGGCCCAATGACCCCACTTCGCACGATCTGGCGGTTTCTGACCCTGCCGCGTGGCCTGCGGAGCCACCCGTTCTATGGCGCCGCCCGCCGCCGGGGCAGCCGCCGGGGCGTCGCGCTCCTGATGGCGATCACGACCATCGCGTTCATGACCATCCTCGTCACGGAGATCAACTACACCGCCCGGGTGCGCCTGGTGATGAGCGCGCACGGTCGCGACGAGGCCGGGGCGTACTGGCTCGCGCGCAGCGGCGTCGGTCTGTACCAGCTCATCCTCATCGCCGACCGCCAGATGGCCGATCAGGGCATCCCCTCGACCTTCGGGGCGCTCTGGCAGCTCATCCCGCCGATCAACACGCCCTTGATGCGGATGTTGTTGGTGGGCGGCGGCTCCGTAGACGAGGACGAGGTGAAGGCCATGGCCCAGGCCGGTCAGGTCTCGGACGAGCTCGCTGAGGAGAGCCGCGAAGAGAGCCGCTTCGCCGACAAGGGCTTCTTGGACTTCGAGGGCGACTTCTACGCCGAGATCACGGACGAGGAGCAGAAGATCAACGTCGCGATGTTGGGCAAGAGCTGCGACGCCGGCGTGTGCAGCTTCGCCACGCTCCAGCAAGATCCCGCCGCCCAGGCGCTCTTCGGCCTGATGTCGGGGCAAGAGAACGACCAGTGGTTCTACGAGCGCAACCTCGACCGCTGGGAGCTGATCGCGAACCTCACGGACTGGATCGACCTCGACACGACGCGCTGCACGCCTCAGGGCGGCTATGAGGACAGCCTCTACCAGCGGTTTGATCCGCCGTACCTCTCGAAGAACGGCCCGTTTGACACGATGGAGGAGATTCGCCTCGTCGAGGGCTGGCAAGACGACGTGATGGACCGCTTCGGGGCGAACCTCACGCTCTATGGCGACGGCAAGATCAACCTGCTCACGGCGAGCCCGGAGATGCTGGAGGCCTTGATCAAGACCCACGTCACGCCGCCGCCGTCGGACTTTGAGCTGGAGCGCCTCATCCAGCAGTGGGAGACGGACAGCTCCATCCTCATCCCGAGCAAACCCAAAGACTTCTCTGACTGGATCAAGAACCAGGGCCTCACGCTCCTCGACGAGCAGAAGCTCCAGAACGCGATCAAGTTCAAGAGCAGCGTGTTCACCGTCACGTCTACGGGGCAGGTGGGCGACACCAGCGCGTCGATCACCGCCGTCTTCGACTTCTCCTCGTCCGCCCAGGGCCGCATTCGTTACTGGCGGGTAGAGTAGACCTGAAGGATTCAAGCCTATGGCCTCCGTGATCTCCATCGACCTCGGCTCCTCCAGCGTCAAGCTGGTGCTCAGCGGCGCGCGCTCTGGGCGCGGCGGCGAGAGCCTTGAGCAGCGCAGCCGCCCCGTCGCCGTCTCCGGCGCGACGGCCTCGCCGCTCGGCGCGCGCCTCGCCGCCTTGGACGCGCTCCTGCAAGACCTTGGGCCCCAAGAGGGCGCGGTGTGGGCCACGTCGCTCGGCGCGGAGAGCGTCTCCGTGCGCTTGGTGGACATGCCCTTCGCCGACCGCGAGCAGATCGGCCGGGCCTTGCCCTTTGAGCTGGAGGGCCTCGTGCCCTTCGACCTCGCCGACTTCTTGCTCGACTGGCGCATCTCCGAGCTTCGTGGCGGCGGCGCCCGGGTGTTCGCGGCGCTGGCGCCCAAGGCTGAAGTCGGCGCCTTGCTCGGCGGCCTCGACGCCATCGACGTAGACCCTCGCCTCGTGATGCTCGACACCGACGCCTTGGGGGCCTTGGCCCGTGGGCCCGGCGTCACCGCCGTGGTCGATGTCGGCCACTCCCGCACGCTCCTCGCCGTGGCCCGCGACGGTCAGACCCTCGGCGCCCGGGCGCTCTCCTTTGGCGGCGGCGCGCTCACCGTCGCCTTGGCCCAGGCGCTCACCTTGCCCGACGAGGACGCCGAGGCGCTCAAGCTCGGCCTGCACCTCGGCGGGGTGAGCCGTCCAGAGGCGATCTCCATCAACCCCGAGGCGCCGGATGAGCAGGTCACCCCCTCGGGCCAGGCCGCGCCGCCGGATCTTGAGAAGGCCTTGGCCGCCCTGCGGGACGGGCTCACGCCGTGGCTCGCCGAGCTGCGGGGCTCGCTCATCGGCCTGGAGGACGAGCTGGGCGTCGGCATCGACGAGCTGATCCTCTGCGGCGGCGGCGCGCTCTTGGGCGGCCTGCCGGAGCTGCTCGCCGCCGAGCTCGGCGTGCCTGTGCGCCGCGTCGAGCTGAGCGGCAGCTTGGCCTTGGCGACGGACGCGCCGCGCCTCGCCTTGGCCCAGGCCGTGGCCCAGCGCGCCGCGGCGGGCGGCACGAGCCTCTCGTTCCGCCAAGGAGAGTTCGCCTTCCGGGGCGACGTCGCGATTCTACGCTCGGCGCTGGGCTACGCGCTCGTCGCCGTGGGCTTCTTCGCCGTCGCGGCCCTGGCGATGTTCGCCGTTCGCGCCGTGGGCCTCGCCCGGGACACCGACGCGGTGCAAGACGAGATCGCCGGGCTGGTCACCGGGGCCTTCCCCGAGGTCACCGCCGATCGCGCCAAGCAGCCGGGCATGGCCCGCACGATCCTCCTGGAGAAGAACGACGCGCTCCGGGCTCGGGTGGACGCGCTCTCCGCCGTGGTCGGCCAAGACCCGCCGGTCTTGAGCTTGCTCAAGGAGATCTCCGAACAGATGCCCGCGCACCCCGAGGTGGTCATCGACGTCAAGGAGATGAGCCTCTCGGCCAAGGCCGTGAGCTTCAAGGCCGAGACGAACGGCTTTGAGTCGGCGGCGAAGATCGAGGAGGCGCTTCAGCGCTTCGACCGCTTCAAGCAGGCCCGCAAGGGCGACGAGAAGAAGGCCGGCGACAACGTCTCCTTCTCGATGACCATCCCCTTAGGAGAGGCCCCGGTCGAGGGCGCTGACGGGGAGGAGGGCTGATGAACAAGCTGCAGACGCTCATCGCGCGGCTCAACGCCGGGTTGGCGCCCCTGACCGCCCGCGTGGACGCTGTCTTAGAGAGCATGTCCGCCCGGGATCGAAAGCTCGCGGCGGGGCTGTTCGTGTTTGTGCTGCTCCTCGTCGTAGGCGGCGGCGCGTTTCTGCTCAAGCGCGACATGGACAGCCGCGAGAAGCGCCTGGCCGCCGCCCGGAGCGACCTCACCTTCGCCCGAGACGAAGAGGCCACGCACCGCGCGCTCACCGAGCAGCTCAGCGCCATCGAGGCGCAGATGCGCGAGAGCCAAGGTCAAAACTTCTCCGCCTTTGTTGACAAGGCGGCGAACGAGGCCCAGATCCGCGAGAACATTCAAGGAATCCGCGAGATCGGCGCCGATGAGACCGACGGCTTAGAGACCAAGACGCACACCGTCGAGGTGCAGCGCATCACCCAGCAGCAGCTCGGCGACTTCCTCTACGCCTTGGAGGGCGGCGGTTACCCGCTCCAGATTCGCAACACGGCGATCAAGGTCGTCGTGGCCAGCGGCGAGAAGCGGCTCAACGTGAAGCTTGAGGTGGCGACGTACCGGCTCATCGAGTCGGAGGCGCCCGCTGAGGTCACCCCGGACGGCGCCGCCGCCGCGCCCGCGGCAGAGGAGGGCTGAGATGGACTGGAAGTTGCGGGTGATCCTCGCGGTCATGGCCTCGGCCTGGGGCCTGCTGTTCTTCTCCTTGGGCCTGCGCCTCACCTTCCCCAGCGACGCGGCGAAGACCTTCTTGGTGCAGCAGGTCGATGACCTCAGCGGCGGCCAGTACGCCCTGCGGATGGACGACGTCTCGCCGTGGTGGGGCACGGGGCTCACCTTAGAGAACGCCCAGGTCTTGATGCGTGACGCGCCGAAGCCTCGCCGTCGCCCCCGCAAAGGCCAAGATCAGGAGCCCACGGACGAGCCCGAGGCCGATCCTTACCGGCTCCTCGTCGAGCTGACCGAGGTGTCCGCCCGCATCAAGCCGTTCACGACCTTGTTGTCTCGGGCGCCGACCTTCTCTCTGGCGGCGAACCTCTACGACGGCGACATCGGCGGCGTCGTCTCCCAGTCCGGCGCGGTGACGATCATCGACCTCTTGGGCACCGACATCAACCTAGAGCGGATGCCTGTGGACGGCGAGACGCTCAAGGCCAAGCTCGCCGGGGCCCTGCGCGCCCGCATCGACCTGGTGGTGGACGCTGAAGACGCCAAGAACACCACGGGCAAGGTGCGTTTTGAGGTGGACGGCCTGCGCATGAGCGAGGCGTCGCTCATGGGCTTCACCTTGGGCGAGGCGAACTTCTCCGAGGCCGTGCTCTCCCTGAACGTCGAGCAGGGCCGCGCCAAGGTCAAGAAGGGCAGCTTCGTCTCGGATCTTGTGCAGGTGCAGATCGACGGCGAGGTGCAGCTCCAGAGCCCCTTGGGCCGCAGCCGCCTGCGCCTCGACTTCAACGTGAAGCTCGCTGAGGAGCTCGACAAGCTCGCGCGCCTCGCCCCGGGCGTCAAAGAGGCCCGGGACGCCGAAGGGGTGCTGCACTTCACCTGCTCGGGCACCTTGGACTCCCCGGAGTGTGGCCCTGAAGGCGCG
>JBEAVX010000416.1:0-5501 GCA_041160755.1 Pseudomonadota bacterium | reverse complement strand
CGCTACGGCGGCGCGCGCAGCTCGATGCTCTACGCCATCGAGCGGGGCCGCCCGCCGGAGGTGGACTACATCAACGGCGAGATCGTGCGGTTTGGCGCCCAGACCGGCGTGCCGACGCCGGTGAACACCGAGCTTGTGCGGCTGGTCCACGAGATCGCCGCCAAGCGCCTGCCGCATGGCTTTGAGCCCTTGCACGCCCTACGCGCCAAGGTCATGGGCTGAGCGCGCCGGGCTACTCCGGCAGCGGCGGCAAAAGCTCAGCGCCGACGACGCCGACGATCGCCTCGCGGCGGGCGTTGAGCAGCTCGATGCGCCGCTTGAGCGCGAGGCTCTTCTCCCAGTCTTTCTCGGCCTCCAACGCCGCCTGGGTGGCCTTGAGCTCCTCGTCGATGAGCACGGTGCGGATGAGCGGCGTCTCGGCGTTGCTCTTCGAGTTGTTGTCGGTCCACAAGGGCACGCCGAGCACGTTCGCCAGCTCCACCTTCACCTGGGGGCTGCCGTCGGGGCCGGGGCCGTAGTCCTTCTTCACGAGGTCCACCTGGAGCGCGAGGCCGTCCCGGGTGTAGCCGTGGTGGTCTTGTTGGGTGCCGAAGAGGTACCAGGCCGACTGGTTGGAGATGAAGTTGCCCAGGCTGTAGGCCACCACCGCGCGGCGGCCGTCGGGGGTGGCGTAGATCTCGACGGGCTGCAAGACGTGGGGGTGATGGCCGATGATCAGGTCTACGCCGCCGTCCATGAGCGCGTGGGCGTCGTCCACCTCGGCCTGGCCCGGCGCGGTCTTGTACTCCTGGCCCCAATGAAGCGAGAAGATGACGATCTCCGCCCCCGCCGCCCGGGCGGCCTTCACCGCGGCGAGGGCCTTGTCGCGGTCATAGGCGAAGGAGCAGGCCTCGGTCTCGGCGGCGTTGAGGTTGTCGTTGTAGACCTTCGACGCCCCGAGCCACGCCACCTTGATGCCGTTGGTCTCGGTCATCTTCGCCACCTGGGACTGGGCGCAGGTGCGGCCGGCGCCGACGAAGGTGAGCTTGGAGGCCTCCAGGTTGTCCAAGGTCTCGACGAAGCCGTCGCGGCCCTGATCATAGACGTGGTTGTTCGCGAAGCTCACCACGTCAAAGCCCACGTCTTGCAGCGCCGGCAGAAACGCCGCCGAGACGTTGAACACGAACTGCCGGGTGCCCTTGTTGGCCTTGGGGGCCACAGGGGTCTCCAGGTTGGCGAAGGTGAGGTCCGCCGAGCGCAGGTAGTCATCGACGTGCTCAAACAGCACCGGGAAGCCCTCGTGGTTGAGGCTCTCCCCGGCCGCGCCCAGGCGGTTGCCCAAGGCCGCGCTCTTCTGGACCATGCCGTGCATCAACAGGTCACCGACGGCGATCACCCGGGCTTTGCCCACCACGGTCGGGCCCTTCCAGCGCCGCGAGGTGGTCTGCGGCGTGTCCGTGGGGGTCAGCGGATCCGGCGGGACCGGCGGCCGAGGCGCACAAGCGACGAGCGCGGCGAGGAGCGTGAGCAGGACCATCAGCGAGACTCCACAAGATCGACGCAGGCGTCGAAGAAGGCAGGGCGCAGCGCACGAATCCCCAGGGTGTTGGCCCGGGTGGGGAAGGTGCGGTTGGTGAGCAGCGCGCAGGAGAGGCCACGATCGAGGTCGATCCACCAGCCCGCGCCGACGAAGCCGAGGTGCCCGACGCCGCCCCGGGGCCCGACGCCGAGGCGTGGTCCCGCCGTTGAGCCGGGGCCTGAAGGCCGGTCAAAGCCTAAGGATCGGCGCGGGAGCAGCTCCGGGGCGTCGATGGCGAGCCACTCGGCGACGATCGGCGCCGGGGCGAGGCGACCGGCGCCGTCGAGCTCCTCCAGCAGGAGCTGCCCCAGCCGCGCGAGGTCCGACGCCGTGCCAAAGAGCCCGGCGTGCCCCGCGACCCCGCCCATGGCCCAGGCGTTGTCGTCGTCGACCTCGCCAGGGCGTAAGGTCGGCGCCTGGGGCGGCACGGCGTACAGGCCCTCTTGGCCCGGCGCGGGCTCACGGGGGCGCCACACCCCGGTGACCGGCGCGTCCGGCGGCGCCTCGCCGATGGGGCAGAACCCCGTCTCGTGGAGCCCCAGGGGCCCAGCGACGAGGGCCTCGAAGGCCCGGTCCAGGCGCTGCCCGGCGAGCTGGCCGAGGACCTCACCCAAGAGGATGAAGTTGAGGTCGCTGTACACCCGGGCGTCGTTCACCGGGGCCTCGGGCGGCACGGCCAAGGCGGCCTCGACGGTGAGCGCCCGGGCCAGCGCCCGGTCTACGCCGCCTGTCTGCCCCGGGTAGAGCCCACGGCAGCCCGGGTGCTCCCGGGCGGCGGCGAAGAGCGGCGACCAGGCCCGAAGCCCGCTTCGGTGGCCAAACATCGCCCGCAGGGGCACGGCCTGGTGGTGCGCGCGCCCGGTGAAGCGGCCCAGCGCGTCATCGAGGCGCAGGTCGCCGCGCCCCGCCAAGACGAGGCCCACGAGCGTCGTGGCGGCGGCTTTGGTGACGCTCGCGAGGTCAAACCGTGTGTGGGCCGTCACCCCAGGGCCGTCGGGCCAGCACACGCCGAGCTGCGTCGCCCAGGTGACCCCGGGGCCGACCACCGCCGCCTGAATGGCCGAGGCGACGCCCTCGCCGAGGGCGCTCTGCAGCAGGGTCTTTGGCTCGGTCACCATGACCTGCTGTTTTATGAGATTCATCACCAAGACGCCACGCGGCGGCCGCTCAGCGAAACATCGCCGGGTTCTTCGTGAGCGGCGAGCCGAACTTCTCGTCGTAGAAGTCGGTGCCGCAATCGTAGCAGCGCACGTTCACCACGGGCAGCCCGAGGTCCGTGATCGTGAAGATCGTGGCGTTCTCTTCACGGCCACCCTCACCGCCGTTGGCGGCGCAGCCGTCGCTCTCGACCAGGACGCGGTACGGGGCGTAGCTCTGCTCCCCATAGGGCGTCTCATCACCGTCATGGAGGCGAAACCCGAAGGCGCTGTCATAGTCGCCCGTCCAGGCGTCTTCGTAGTGGATCACGTCATCACAGAGGCCGACGTAGCGCTGCTCCGCCTCCGACGACCGGGCACGGATCGCGTCGATCTGGGCGTCGGAGAGGAGGAGCGTGAAGTCCGATGGCAGCCACTGCCACTGATCGCCGCTCGTGAAGTGCTCGGCGAAGGCCAGCTCCGCGGCGTACTCCACCAAGGTCCAGCCCCCGCCGCTCATGTCGCAGCGCACCGAGAACGGCGGCAGCCCTTGGCCGGGGCCGTCCGGGTCGATGAGGTAATAACCGTCGCTCTCCCCGCGCCCGGTGAGCAGGATCTCGTTGCAGGTGCCGCCCAAGGCGCAGTCGCCGTTGGCCTCGGGGACGATCGCCGCGTCGCCGTCGTCGCAGTCTGTGCCGCCGCAGGCCGAGTCCGAGGCGCCGTCGCCATCGGCGTCCTTGTCGATGGCGCCGTCGCAGTTGTTGTCTCGGCCATCGCAGCCGATCGCCTCGCCGGGGTTCACCGTCGCGTCGTCATCATCACAGTCCCCGCCCTGGTTCACCCACGACCCGCCGCCGGGGGGGGTACACGTCGTGACGAGGGTGGCGTCGTCGCCGTAGCCGTCGCCGTCATCATCCAGAGTCCAGTCCAAGACCGCGTCATCGTCGATCTCGCCGTCGCAGTCGTTGTCGAGCTCATCGCAGAGCTCCACGGCGTCGGGGTTCACCGCCGCCACGGCGTCATCACAGTCGAGATCGTTCTCGGAGACGGGACCGGCCAGCGGGCAGTCCACGACCAGGGGCGCGGACGGATCGCCGAAGCCGTCCTGATCCAGATCCGCGAAGCCCTGGCAGCCGTCGAGCTTGCCGCTGGGCAGCTCTGGCAGGCAGGCGCAGAGCCAGAGGGTCGGGGCGAGGGCCAAGGTTCTGTGGAGCGTCGTGCTCGTCATCGGGGTGCTCGTCGGTGGGCGGGGTCAGCTCCCCGCGAAGCGAATGAGGGCCTTTGGGTGCTCGGAGATGACCTTCTCGAAGCTTGAGCGCTCCCAGTCCCGGATGTCGACCATTGTGCCCTGACCTGAGTTGAGGATCACCTCCCAGATGCGATCTTGGATCCCGTTTGTCCGATCCTCCAGGAGCCTCTTGGTGATCTCCCAGGTGCCGAAGATCTGCCGCCCGACGATGCCGTGGATGTGGATGCCGTCCATGACGAGGCGATGAATGTCCTCGATCACCGCGTCGCCGTTCTTCACGCCAAACGCGACGACGTGGCCGCCGCGGCGCACCACCCGCAGCGCGTTGTTGAACGAGTCGTTGAAGCCCGCCATCTCCATCGCCACATCGACGCCGACGCCGTCGGTCAGCTCGCGGATCTTCGCCCGCAGGAGTGGATCTGAGGCGTAAGGCTTGAGCGGCGAGGCCGGGTTCGGCGTGAGCACCACGTCACAGCCCAGGCGTCGGGCGAGGTCCGCGTGGTGCGGGTTCACCTCGACGCCGATGATCGTCTTCGCGCCCATGCCCCGGGCGACGAGGATCGCGAACAGGCCGATGGTGCCGCAGCCCAAGATCGCCACCGTCTTGCCGTTGAGGTCCGTCGCCTGGCAGGCGTGAACGGCGTTGCCGAAGGGCTCCTGCACCGCGGCGACCTCGGGGCGAATCTTCTCAAGATCCGTCGGCCACAGGCTCTTCGCCGGGAGCTTGAGCCGCTCGGCGAAGCACCCGTCCATGGAGATGCCGATGATCTTGTCCTTCGCGCAGACGTGGAGGTCGCCGACCTGGCACTGGTAGCAGACCCCGCAGACGATGTGGGACTCCGTCGAGACCACGTCGCCGACCTTGAGCCCGAAGCCCTCGGCGACCTTCGACCCCACGGCGATGATCTCGCCGAGCAGCTCATGGCCGACGACCCGTTTGTCGCGGCCCTCGTCATCGAGGCTGCCGAGGATCATGTCGCCGAAGGCCTTGCGCCACCAGATGCCCCGGTCGGAGCCGCAGAACCCGGCGTACTTGACCTTGATCAGCACCCGCTCGGCGTCGCCCGGGTCTTGGGCCTCATCCAGCGTCGGCGCCGGGATCACCTCCTTGACGAGCCCGGTGGAGCTGGCCCAGTCTTCACGGGAGCGGTCGAAGGTCAGCGCGAGCATCTTGTCCATGGGGGATCTCCACGGGGGGTCGGGGACAACATATCCGCCCCGCCGGGCCTCGATGCGCCCGGCCCGCGTCAGATTCCGGTGAACCCGCCCGGCGGTGTAGACTGGCCGAATGTGGACCGCCCCGCTCTGGCTCTTGGCCTGCGCCTCGTCACCGCCCAAGCCGCCCGCCGACGCCCCGGCCCGAGACGTCGTGCTCATCGTGATCGACACCCTACGCGCCGACGCCTTGGGCCCCGCCCACACCCCCACGCTGGACGCCTTGGCCGCCCGAGGCGAGGCCGCGCCCGTGGCCTGGAGCGGCGGCACCTGGACCGTGCCGTCGGTGATCAGCCTCTTCACCGGCGCGCCCGTCCGCCAGCACGGCTGGGACGGCCCGACC
>JBEAVX010000415.1:0-5834 GCA_041160755.1 Pseudomonadota bacterium | reverse complement strand
CGTGCGCAGGGTGGCGCGCAGCTCGTCCTCGTCCCAGTTGACGATGAGGTCGCGGATCAACAGCCGGTAAGCCTCCAAGAACTCGCGCTCGGCCTCCCCCAGCTCGGCCACCAGGGCGGTGTGGGCGCCGCGAAGCTGCTCCACGGTGAGGTGACAGGCCTTCATCGACTGGTGCTCAACACGCATCTCCTCCAGTCGATCCTCGGGCAGCTTCAGCGTCGTTCGGGCGTCGAGGCGCTCTAAGAAGCCGTCCATGAGGTAGAGCTGGGTGCCGTGGGCGCCTTGGGTGAGCTTCGTCACGGTCATGCCGCCCCACATCGAACGAACCTCGGCGACGAGCGCGGCGCCGCCTTTGAGCTTACACGCTGTGACGAAGGCCGAGATCGCGGCGTCGGAGCGCTCGTTGGAGGCGATGAGCGCGTCAACGGCCTCGGCGACCTTGCTCATGCTCGCCCGAAAACGGCTGAGCAGGTCGAGGTAACGGGCGCGTTTGTTGCCGATGATCACGGACTCGCGGGCCACGAGCACGGGGTTGGCGCCAGGGGCCAGGATCGCGAGCTGAAGGCCCTCGGCGGCGGAGCTGGTCTGTACACGGCCAACGGGGAGCAGAGTGCGGGTCATCTTGGACTCCAAAGGGAACGAGGAGAAGGAGAGGGACGACGAGCACGCGCAGCAGGCTACCCAAGGCGCCGCCGGGTGGTCAACAGGGGTCGCCATTTTTTCTCGGCTTGTGCCTGCGCGGGCCTTGCCGTAGACTCGCCCTCTCCCTTGGGCCGTGACGCGCCCCTACGCCGGTCTGCTCATGGCCCACCCCCTCCTCCACACCCAGCTCCCCCGAGACGGCGCGCTGCGGCTCCTCGACGCTGACCGCGCCGTCTGGCTCGGCGCTCAGGCCCGCCTGTGGCGCTCAGACGGCGTCGTGGAGCCGCTGCCTTGGGGTGCGCTCAGCGAAGACGCGGGCCTCACCGTCGTGGATGGGCTCGTGGTCTTGTCGGATGGCGCCGCGCTGCAGGTGTTTGACCACGCCACACTCACCCCGCTTCGGCGTCTGTCTCAGCACGATGGCCCCATCTTTCGGGCGGAGGCGCTCCCGGGGCGGCGTCTGGTCACATGGAGTACAAAGGACCGCGTGACCGTCTGGGATCTGACCGCTGGAGAGGTGTTGGCGCGACACCGCCACGCCGAGGTTCGTGCGCTCTGTGGCTTCGGAGGCCCACAGGATCCATTGATCGTGGCGCGTGGCGCGCTCGTTGGGCGCCGGGTGCGGCTCACGAGGGTAGACGCGCTGACGAATGAGACGCTCCGTGTGCACCATGTCGGCCTCACCCACCGCGAGACCTTGCTCGACGTGGTGGTGATTCCATGTCCCGGCGGGCTGATCTCGGCAATCTCGACGATCCGGGGCGGGCGACAGACCACCACTGTGCGAGAGCATCGGTCAGAGGTGACCCGCACCCTCGGGACGTTTGAGCCTCCCCGATCGCGCGGGCTGCCGAGGATCTGGGCCTTGGACCTCATCGCGCCGGAGCTGCTCGCCTGCATGGGGCGCGGCGGGGAGTTTACGCTCAGCCTTCGCTCAGGACATTGTGACCACGCGCCGCCCCCGGGCGCCACCACAGGAGGCGGCCTGCGGCTCACCCACGATGGCGCACTGATAAACCTACACGGCGGTCTGGCCCAGCGGCCGTTCGGCGCGGAGGCCCAAGGGGAGGCGCTCTTCGAGCAGGAAGGCGCGCTCTCGGCGTTGACCCGCGAGGGGGAGACCGTGACGTGGTGGCGCCTCGGCGCGCAGGATGCGTCTGATTAGCGCCGGTCGCCTGCCCTCCGTTCCGCACATCCTCTGACTCGTTAGACTTTAGGAGCCTTGATGTCGATCCACCAGGGCTCCGTCTTGGGGAGTAGTCTTGAAGGTTCGACGAGTATGGTAACGAGCCACAGAGACACAGATGACACAGAGGGGTTGGTGGCAGGCGATGGCCTCCGCCGCGACTCGGAGGGCCTCTGAGCGCGGCGGCGAGGCGGGCCCAGGCGGACCTTGAGGCGCGAAGGGGCGCAAAGAGACACGAGGCCACCCCCCGCTCTCCCCACAAACGTCGGCGCTGGGCCTTTGGGCCTTTGCGTCTTTGCGCGCCCCTATCCGCCCCTCCGAGTCGCGGCAGCCGACCTTGCCTGCCGCTGAGCCCTCTGTGTCCTCTGTTTTTCTGTGGTTCGTTCACCCGAAGCACCAATGACGCTCATTGGGCCTTCCGATACGCTCTTATCGGGGTGAGGACCGGCCCGTCAGGGGGGCGCTGCGAAACATGCGCACATCCCGCACATTCATTGCGGTGATCATTCACCTTCGAGCCCGCTATCCTCCCTCACCTCCCCAGCTCAATCACCCGCGTGCTCTCCGCAGGCACGGTGACCACCAACAGACGCTCCGCGCTGAGCAGGTCCCCCGTGCTCGCCACCCCCGGCGCCAGCGTCACATCCAGCGCCCCGAGCTGCGGCGTCCAGGCGACGCTGCGCGGCTCAAACGCCATGCGCACCGCCCGCGTCCCCGCAGGCAAGGCCTCAAACCGCAGCGTGTGCTCCGCCCAGGTGGCCGTGGTCGGCGTATACGCGACCGGCGTGATCACCACCCAAGTCTCCCCATCCAGACTCGCCTCCCAGCGCACGCTCCCGACGCCGCTCCACACCCAGAGCTGCGCCTCGACCTCGGTGACCTCGGCGTCAAAGGTCCAGGTCACCACGGCCTCATCGTTCGCGGCGAGCCGCCCGGCGTCGCCCCCGAAGTACGCGGTGTTCGCCGTGTCAATCCACACAGATCCGTCTACCGCGAAGCCCGCGCCGGAGTCCAGCGGGTCACGAACCAACACCGCGTCCGTCGTGGTGCCGCGCTCACCAACAAGCCGCCACAGAGAATTTCCCGCGATCCCGATCGTTCGTGTGACGTCCGCCGCCGTGGGGTTCGCCAAGGCCAACACGAAGCGGTCACCTCGCACAAACCCGGCGGCCGCCAGCTCCGGGTCTCGCCAGCGGGGCGGCACCACCACCGCGCCCTCGGGCACCACGGCGCCGAGCTGGGCGAGGGTGTCAAGCGCCGGGCGGGGCACGCCGTTCATGTCCACGAGGCCCCAGGTGCCCCAACATCCGCCCCAGTCGAGATCGGCGGCTTGCCAAGGCAACACCGCCCCGGCGCCTTCAGCGGCGGTGATCAGGGTGTAGGCGAACAGACGAACGGCGTACTCCGTCGCGTCGGGGAAGTCGCCGCAGGTGTCCGCCGGGCTCGTCGGGACCCCATGCAGGGCGGTGTCTTTGCTGCCGATCTCGGTGATGATTCGCGGTAAGGCGCGGCTGGGGTCGAGGCGATCCGACGCCGCCATGAAACGATCCGTGGCGTCGAGCACCAGACGCACGCCGTCCCCGGTCCCATAGGCGTCGTCCCAGAGGTGGGTGGAGAGGCCGCCCAGATCGGCTGGGTGAATGTGGGCGGTCCAGTCCTCGGTGGACTGGGCGAAGGCGAGGCCGGGCCCGAGGATCGGGATGTGGCTGAGGCCCCGGGCGTCGAGCGCCTGGCGCGTCTCGTGGAGCAGGTCCGCGTAGACAGACGGGCTGGCGTAGGAGTTCCAGTCGCCATCGGGCTCGTTCAGCAGCTCCACATAGTCTGGTGCTGCGCCCGCCTCGGCGAGACGGGAGAGGATCGCCGCCGTGAGACGCGCCTGATCCGTCACATGCGCCGCGTCCAGGGCCCCGGCGGTCTCCCAGG
Source organism: Pseudomonadota bacterium (assembly GCA_041160755.1). Classification (GTDB taxonomy): domain Bacteria; phylum Myxococcota_A; class UBA796; order UBA796; family CAJQPC01; genus JADKFE01. The sequence continues at coordinate 2,083 of JBEAVX010000415.1, read as the reverse complement.
CGGGCGGCGCCTCCCACACCAAGGCGATCACCGAGCGCCCGGCGGCTTGGGCCGTGGCGACGGTCATCACGGCCTCGTCGTGGGCGGTGTCGTGGGTGAGCAGCCAGGCGTCAAACTCGGCGTCGGAGCCCCCGGCGGGCGCGGTGTCGGGTCCGGCGAGGCTGTACAGGCTCGTGCGCACAAAACGCCCATGAATCGTGTCCAACACAGACGGCCAGAGGTCGTCCCAGATCCAGACGTGCGCGCCGAGGCCCAGCCAGGCGTGGGTGCCCGCGCCGGGGTCAAACACCAGCTCGACGCCGCTCTCGTCGATAGATCCGTCACAGTCTTGATCGACCCCGTCGCGCACGTCCAAGGCGCCGGGGAAGACCGTCGCGGCGCCATCGTCACAGTCGCCGGAGCGCCCGACAAAGCCCGAGGGCGGCGCGCAGGCGGTGACCATCCCCTCCGACGCGCCCCAGCCGTCGTCGTCGGCGTCCTCAAACCAGTCTTGTGGGGAGCAGTCGGAGTCGACGGCCGAGTCAAGCGCGGAGTCGAGCCCCACGTCGGGCGTCTTCGGATCGGTCACGCAGGCGAAGAGGAGGGTCCACATGACAGGAGGGTAGCACGGGGTCTCGTGGGGTGGCCGTGATCGACGCGGGATGGTGGGCGCTCGGCCTGTGGGCGGCGCGGGCGCGCCCCGCCCAGGCGAGGGGGCTCGCGCGGGAGGAGCGCTGGGGCGGGGGGATCCCACGGCGCTCCTCACGGGCGACGACCGGCGTCCGGGGTGGCGGCGGCCCCAGACGGCGATAACCCTTCGCGCAATCACCGGGGCAACGCGCCCTATCCGACGTGCTCAAGCTCTGGAGATCCTGTGAGACTCGGCTCTATCGCCCTCCTCTTTGGCCTCGCCGCCTGCGACGGTGGCAAGGACCCCTCTGGCGTCGACTCTCGCGCGGACGACTCGGCGATCACGGATGACTCCGGCGCCGATGACTCCAGCGCCGACGACTCCAGCGCCGACGACTCCGGCGCCGACGACTCCAGCGCGGATGACTCCAGCGCTGACGACTCCAGCGCGGACGACTCCAGCGCGGATGACTCCGGCGCTGATGACTCGGCGGCGGCCGTGGACGAGGACGGCGACGGCTTTGACGTGGACCAGGACTGCGACGACGGCGACGCCGGGGTCTTCCCTGGCGCCGAGGAGCGCTGCGACGAGCGCGACAACAACTGTGATGGGGAGGTGGACGAGGGCGTGCTCGCCACGTTCTACGCGGACCTCGACGAGGACGGCTACGGCGATGAGGCCGTGGCCGAGGAGGCCTGCGAGGCCCCCGAGGGCTTCGTCAGCCGCCCCGGCGACTGTGATGACGGCGACGCCCGGTTTAACCCCACGGCGGAGGAGCTGGACTGCGAGGACCCGAACGACTACAACTGTGACGGATCGACCGGCTACGCCGACAGCGACAGCGACGGCTTCCCGGCCTGTAGTGACTGTGACGACAGCTCGGCGGACAGCTTCCCCGGCGCCCCCGAGGTCTGTGACGAGCGCGACAACTCTTGCGACGGCGACATCGACGAGGGCGTGACCCTTGAGTTCTACGCCGACGACGACGCCGACGGCTACGGTGACGGCGCGCGACCGATCTTGGCCTGCGCGCTGCCGTCTGGCGCCGCGATACTCGACACAGACTGCGACGACGGCGACGCCACGGTGAACCCCGGCGCGACCGAGGTGTGTGGCGCTGTGGACGACGACTGCGATGGCCTCACCGACGACGATGATCCCTCCGTAGACACACGCGGCGAGCCGACGAGCTGGGCAGACGTGGACCTCGACGGCTACGGCGATCCGAGCACCGCCACGGTGCGCTGCGACGTCGAGCCCGCGCGGGTGTTCGTTGATGGAGACTGTGACGACGCTGACGCCGCCGTGAACCCAGGCGCCACAGAGCGCTGTGACGCGCTGGACAACGACTGTGACGGATTGGTCGATGACGACGACGGCTCCGTAGATCTCAGCACCGGGCAGCGCTGGTACGCCGATGACGACCTGGACGGTTACGGCGACCTCGGCGACGCGTCCGAGGCCTGCGAGGCG